>NZ_DASURI010000678.1:0-5061 GCF_036280135.1 Longimicrobium sp. | reverse complement strand
CGCGCTCGGGGTGCAGCTGCTCCACCAGCCGCTCGAACGGGTACGCCTGCGTGCCCAGGGCGGCCAGCGCCTCGTCGCGCGTGCGGGCCAGGAACGCGCGGAACGTGGGCGCGCCGTCCAGCCGCGCGCGCAGCACGACGGGATTGACGAGGTAGCCCACCGTCCCGCCGAACTCCGGCCGCGTGCGGCCGGACGCGGGTGAGCCCACGAGGAAGTCGTCCTGGCCGCTCCAGCGCGCCAGCAGCACCTGGTACGCGGCCATGAGCACCACGTACGGCGTCACGCCCTCTGCCCGGGCCAGCTCGCCCACGCGCGCGGCCAGGGCGGGATCCAGCGCGAACGCGTGCGCGTCGCCGCGGTGGCCGCGCACGGGCGAGCGCGGACGGTCCGTCGGCAGGGCGAGGACGGTCGGCGCGCCGGCAAGACGATCGACCAGGCGCTGGCGCAGGCGCTCGCCCTCCGGCCCGGCCAGGAGCGTGTCCTGCCAGCGGATAAAGCGGGGATGCTGGGCGCCCGCGTCCGCCAGCGTCTCGCCGCCCATCGCCCGGAACCACTCGTCGAAGACGATCTCCAGCGAGCGAAAGTCCACGACGGCGTGGTGCGCGGCCAGCATCAGCACGTGCGCGTCCGCCGCGGTGCGATACAGCGTGGCGCGCACGGGCGGCGTCTGCCCAAAGGCGAACGGGCGGCGCGCCTCCGCGTCCAGCCGCGCGCGCAGCTCCGTCTCGTCCCACGCCGTCGCGTCAATCGTCGCGAGCGATACGTCGGTGGCGGAAACGACGCGCTGCAGGGGCTCGTCCGCGTCCAGCACGGTGCGCAGGGCGGCGTGGCGGCCGGCGACCTGGCGCAGGGCGGCAGCCACGCGATCCGCATCCAGCGCTCCGTGCACGCGCACGGCCACGGCCAGGTTGTACGCGGCGCTCTCCGGCGCCAGGCGGTGCAGGAACCACAGCGCGCGCTGCCCGGCCGAGAGCGCGAACGGCGCGTCGTCCTCCGCCGCGTCCACGGACGCCTGCGGATGCGCGGACCCGCGCGCCGCGAGCGACGCCAGCTCCGCCGCGAGCTCCGCCATGGGGCGCGGCTCCAGCAGCGCGATGGGATCGATGGGCGCGCCGACCGCCTGCTCGAGGGTGGCCGCCAGCCGCGCCGCGCCGACCGAATCCAGGCCCAGCGCCGTCAGCGCGAGGTCGGGGCGGACGGCGTCCGGCGACACGCGCAGCACGCGCGCGGCCTCCGCCCGCAGCATCGCCTCCGCGGGGGACGCGGGACGGGCGGATTCGGCCGACGGAGTAGAGGGCGCGGGGGCGGACGCATCCGCCGGCGTGTCCACGCGGTTCAGGACGCCGGCCAGGTACGCCTTGCGGGTGGCCTGGCGCTGCACCTTGCCGCTGCTGGTCTTGGCGAGCGTGGCGGGGCCGATGAGGGCCACGTCGTGCACGCCGGCCTCGAACGCGGCGGCCACCTCCTCGCGGATGCGGCGCGCCACGCCCTCGCCGTCCAGCCCGCGCAGCGCCGTGCGCCGCACCTCGTGGACGATCACCAGGCGCTCCTCGCCGTCCACGTCCACGGAGAACGCGGCGCCGCCGCCGGGGTGCAGCGCGGGGTGCGCGGCGCCGGCCACGGCCTCGATGTCCTGCGGGTACAGGTTGCGGCCGCGGAGGATGACCAGGTCCTTGGCGCGCCCCGTGACAAAGAGCTGGCCGCCGTCCACGAAGCCCAGGTCGCCCGTGCGCAGGAACGGCCCGTCGCCGTCCGCCGTGTACGCGCCGAACGCCTCGTCGGTGGCGTCGGGGCGGTTCCAGTAGCCGCCGGCGATGTGGGGGCCGGCCGCCCAGATCTCGCCCACCTCGCCGGGCGCGCAGGGGCGGCGCGTGTCGCGGTGCACGATCTCCACGCGCCCCTCGCGCCACGCGAAGCCGCAGCCCACGAGGGAAAGCGTGCCGTCCTCGTCCGCCGGGGCGGCGACGCCGCGGTCGCGCTCCAGCGCCTCCGCGCGAAAGTGGCGGACGACGTGGGGTGCCTCGCGCTGGCCGCCGCTCACGAAGAGCGTGGCCTCGGCCAGGCCGTAGCAGGGGTAGAACGCGTCGCGCCGAAATCCGCACTCGGCGAACGCGTCGGCGAAGCGGTCCAGCGTGGCCGCGCGCACGGGCTCGGCGCCGCAGAAGGCCACGCGCCAGCCGCCCAGGTCCAGCGTGGCCTTTTCCTCGGCCGAGACGCGCTCGGCGCACAGGTCGTAGGCGAAGTTGGGCCCGCCGCTGGTCTCGGCGCCGTAGCGCGAGACGGCCTCCAGCCAGCGCGCGGGGCGCTGGAGAAAGGCCGCGGGCGACATGAGCACGCAGGTGCCGCCCATGAACAGCGGGTGCAGCACGTTGCCGATGAGGCCCATGTCGTGGTACACGGGCAGCCACCCCGCCACGACCAGCCCCTCGCGGTGACCGAAGGCGTCGCGGAGCATCCGCTCGTTCACGAGCAGGTTGTCGTGGGTGACCCGCACGCCCTTGGGCGTGGAGGTGGAGCCCGACGTGTACTGCAGGAACGCCACGTCCCCCGGCGCCACGCCCGCGTCCGCGAAGGGCGCGGCGGAGGCGTCGAGACCGCAGGCGATCCAGCGCAGGCGGGCCAGCTGGGGCGCGGCCTGGGCGTGCTGGGCCAGCGACGCGATCACGTCGTCCGTGGCGAGCACGGCGCGGGCGTCGGCGTCGGCCACGATGGCCTGCACGCGGTCCAGGTTGCGGTTGCTGCGGGGCGGATAGACGGGGACGGCCACCACCCCGGCGTACAGGCAGCCAAAGTAGGCCGCCACGAACGCCAGCCCGGGCGGAAACAGCAGCAGGGCGCGCTGGCCACGCAGGCCGTCGGCCGCCAGGCGCGCGGCCACGGCGCGGGCCTGGGCGTCCAGCTGGGCGTAGGTGAGCGACTCGCCCTCCTGCTCGCCGTCGAGCAGGAACACGCACGCGGCGCGCTCCGGGAACCGCGCGGCGCGGTCCCGGAGCATCTCCACCAGGGTACCCACGGGGGTCACGCGGCGGCGGCGGCCGGCTCGGCCTCCTCGGCCGCGGGCGGCGCGAAGCCCAGCGTGCCGGCGCAGAACTCCCGCCAGCCGGGTCCCGCGTCCGCGAAGACGACGTTCTCGTCCAGGTAGACGCCGTCGGTCACGCGAAAGTCTTCCTGCAGGTACAGGACGTCCTCGTCCTCCAGTGCGGACCGGGTGCCCTCCGCGCCGGTGCGCAGCCGCGAGAGGTCCGGCCGCCACGCGTCGAAGCCGGCAAATTCGCGGGCGTAGAACGCCCGGCAGTAGCTGCCCGTGCGAGCCATCGTATGTATCTCCTGGCGAAACAGGTGAGCGGGGTGTGGAGGGGGCCCGTTCAGGCCCCGATCCCCGCCTCTTCCATCTTCTTGCGCAGCGAGAGGGGGCGCATGTCGGTCCACACTTCCTCGATCCACGCCAGCACCTGGGGCTTGAGCCCGGGCGTGCCCACGGCGGTCCAGCCCAGCGGGAGCTCGCGGTCCGCCGGCCAGATGGAGTACTGCTCTTCGTGGTTCACCACCGCGGTGTAGATGGTGGTATCCTCGCGGTCCTGATCCGACATGGGGTTCTCCGGTAGAGGTCGGGAAAAAGGCGCCCGGCGCGGCGCGCGCCAGGCGAGCAGGGGTCCGGGCAACGGCCGGACGCGTGCGAAAAAGAAGCGATTCTGTGCCTGACGTGGCGCCTATTGAACGCAACTGGACCGGAAAGGAAAGCCCGCCGGTCCGGTCGGATCGCAATGGTTCAAGATGAACAGCGCTCGTGCTTCCCGATCGCGGGGCGGGATGCAACGGTCCTACGGATTATTGTCTGGTAAGGTTAATGTAACACCACGCGGCGCTGGGCGGGAGCCCCCGCCGCCAGCTGTTTTCCGGACCCGCTGTGTGCGGCGGACCATCCTCCACTCCGCAACCAAACTGCGTTCGTGCACAGTGGCGGGGTCCGCGTGGGCGCCCCCTCCGCTCGCGTAGGCTCGCACCTCCCCCAAGAACCCCTGGGGGAGGTTGAACTGCAGTCCGGCGCGGGGGGCGGCGATTCGCTCGGCGTTCTCGCCGAGCCACGGCGAGGCGCATCGCGGATTTCGCGGAGGGCCCCATCTGCCGTCCCCTGATCCGCATCCGTCCCCTTCGACGGCGGGCGACGGATGGCTGCCACACGGTGCCGGAGCCGGAGATCCGGACCCTCTGCCGCGCGTCCGTAAAGCCTGCCCGCGCCCGACCTTCGACGGCGGAGCGGAAGCGGATCAGACGCCCGCGGGGACGGCCAGGCCGCGGACGGGGATCCCCCGCGCCTCCGCCAGCGCCCCCTGCACGGCGCGGATGAGCCGCGGGTACGCGTCAAAGGCGACGCGCGCCTCCTCCAGGTCCAGCCGCTCGCGGTTGGTGTGCGCCAGCGCCTCCCGCCCCGGCGCGAAGCCGATGGTCGGCACGCCGTGCGTCCCGCAGCTGTGCCCGCCGTCCGTGCCGAACTTCCACGGGCGGATCTCCGGCTCGTGCCCCAGCACCTGGCGCAGCGTCCGCCCCGCCGCGACCACCAGCGGATGATCGTCGTCCAGCAGGAAGCCCGGCGTGAAGTTGCTGTTCTCTTCCTCGTAGCCCGTCCACGCCTGGAACCGCGCGCGCCCGGGCAGCACGTCCACCCGCATCCCCTCGACGGACGGCACCCGCGCGGCGATGGCGGAGCGGATCTGCTCCAGCGCCTCGGCCTCGTCCCAGCCCGGCAGCACCCGCCAGTCCAGCGTGATGCGCACGCGGTCGGGCACCACGTTCCCGCTCCGCGGCCACACCTCGATGACCGTCGGCGTCAGCGTCGCCGCGCCCAGGACGGTGTGCGACGGCTGCGCGTCGGACAGGTCGCGGAGGGCGAGAAGGACGTGCGGCAGCAGGTCGTTGGGGTTGCGCCCCCGCTCCGGCGTGCTGGCGTGGGCCGCGACGCCGTGGATCTCCACGGCCAGCTCCGCGTGCCCGCGGTGCCCCGTGCACAGGTCCAGCCCCGTGGCCTCGCCCAGGATGACGGCGCCGGGGCGGATGCCGGAC
>NZ_DASURI010000677.1:0-3377 GCF_036280135.1 Longimicrobium sp. | reverse complement strand
GTAAGGTCCGTGCCCACCACGGCCCCCTCGTTCACCTGCAGGTTCATGCTGTTGAAGGTGCCCCTCTGCTGCACCATGGCCACCACGGCGCGCCCCATGGGGTTTCCGTCCGCGCCCAGCGGCTCCGCCAGCAGCGACGCCGTGAGGTCGCGCGAGATGTTGCCATTGACCTGGTTCTGCAGCAGGGCCGTGGTGACCCGCACGGTGCGGCCGTTCTGCACCACGTTCACGGCGCCGGCCGCGAGCCCCACCCCCGTCGTGGTGATGGTCTGCAGACGGCCCTGCAGGGCGCTCTCCGCATCGTACAGGCTGCGCGTGCCGTTGCTTTGCGCCGCGCTGATGGAGGATTCCGTGCTTCCCGTGAGCATGGCCGTGGTCACCAGCAGCGAAACCACCACGAGCCCCGTGAGGGCCAGGGGAAGGGCCACGCCCCGGCGGCCGCGCAGCGGCCCGATGATCGTCGTCATGTCTGCCTGTCCCATGCTCAGTTGTTGCGCAGCATCACGGTCACGGCGCCGCTGTCGCGCTGCACGCGCCCGTTGAGCGTCTGGGCGCTGTTGGTGACCACCTGCACCCGCACCATGCGGATGCTGGAGGGCGTCGCCACGGGCGTGCCCAGGGGCGTGGTGGCGCTGGTGCCAAAGTACTGGAACTGCACCTTGGCGGGCTCCACGGGCCCCGCCAGGGGCTGCTGCACGTACTGCCCGTTGCTCATGCCGCTCGTGCGCTGAAGCCACGACGCCCCGCCGGTCTGCCCCAGGTCGTACCGCGTCATGGTGTAGAGCACCACGGTGCGGTTCTGGGCGCCGTGGGCCGCCAGCCCCGCCCCGTCGATCTCCAGGGCCACCAGGTCGCCCGAGGCGCCCAGTGCGCTGCACGCGGCCGCGGTGGGCCCGCCCACGTTGCGGATGGCCGTCACCTGGATACGGGTGGGCGGCGCGGGCGACCAGCTGGGCGCCGTGAGCGTGCCCGTGTTCACCATTACCCCCGTGGCCTCGCCCGCGGCGGGGAGCGTGGCGCCCGTGTTGGGGAAGAGGGCCGTGAGCGTGTTGGCGCCCGAGGTGCCGCACACGTGGCCCCACACGCGGGGCAGCATGTAGGTGAGCGACTGCGCGTCCGCGGCCAGGATGCCTCCCGGCATGGCGCCCCGCAGCTCGCTGGAGATGACCTCCAGGGACCCGCGGGCGTTCTGCTGCGCCTCTTCGCGGGCGCTCTGCGCGGCCACGATGCGCGACTGGCCGTTCATCATCTGGAAGATCACGGCGCCCAGCAGCCCCGCGATCACCAGGGCCACCAGCACCTCCACCAGGGTAAAGCCGCGCCGGGCGCGGCGGACGTCAGCGTACCGCACGACCCACCACCGTGACGGAGGGAAGGTGCCAGCTCTGATTGGCGGGCGGCGTGGCGCTCACCGTGACGGTGACGAGCGTGCGCGTGCCCATGGCCTGGGTGGCGACGCTCGTGGCGAGGGCGTTGCCCCCCACCGTCTCCGTGGCCGCGGAGGGGATGGTGCCCATGTCCACCTGGTTGAGCGCCCGCTCCAGGCGGTCCGTGGCCAGCTCCGTGAGCTCGCCCTCGCGGTCGGCGCGGGCCACCATGCGCGCGGCGCCGATGCCCATGGCCTCCAGGGCCAGCAGCCCCACGGCCAGGATCACCATGGCCACGAGCACCTCGGCCAGCGTGAAGCCCTCGCGGCCCAGGCGGCGGGGCCGGCGCGGCTCAGTTCGTCTGCAGGCTGCCACTGTAGATCCTTCCCACGGTGCTCACGTTCACGGTTCGGCGCACGTTGCCGCGCGCCACGGTCACGACGCTCAGGGGGGTGCGCAGCATGCCGCGCGAGTCGAAGCCGATGCGCCCCGACGTGGGGTCCAGGGCGGCGTCGCGGTACGTCAGGGCCATGTTTATGGTCTTGAGCGTGCGCACCACGTTGCCCTGCCCGTCGTCCACGGTGACGCGGTAGCGCGTGGCGTTGTCGATGCGCAGCGACACCGTCTGCCCCTGGCGCACGGCCTGCACGCGGGCGTACTGCAGGTCGGCGATGACCTGGTTGGCGGCGCCGCGCTGGCCCGCGACCTGGATCCAGCGGAACAGCCGGGGGCCCGCCATGGCGGCCATGATCCCGATGATGACGACGACCAGCATCATCTCCGGCAGGGTGAACCCCCGGCGGTCGCGCGGTCGGGCGGCGAGTATGCGGTTCATGCCGCGCCCCAGACCAAGTTCCGTGCCCCGCCCAGCCGCCTGGAAAATCAAGCACTTACGCCGTATTTCACACTGCTACGGACGCACATTCTTGCCGGGCCGGAAAACTTTTCCGGGCGACCTGCCGCCAGATGGCGTAAGGCTGCTACCTCCAATCGTTTCAGTATCGCCGAAGCACCCGGCCCACGACGGAGATGGTGAGGGTGTCGGACGGGTGGCTGCCCTGGCGCAGGACGATGGTGCGGTTGCTGAACCCCACCAGCAGGCCGCTGGAGCGAAAGGCCAGGGGCCCGCTGCCGTTGGCGGCCATGCACAGCGGCGCGCCGTCGGCCCGCAGGTCGCGCCGGGCCTTGATGCTGTCCGGCCCGCCGGAGCGGATCTGGTAGCGGTATCCGGCCGTCCACCCGGAGGGCGCGGGGCAGCCGCCGCCCCGCTCCAGGACCAGGCGGGCCCCCTGCCCCGTGCGCGAGGCCAGCTGCCGCGTGTAGGCGATGTCCGACGCCACGCGGTTGACGGCGCCGCGCGTACGGGCCCGGACGGCCCACCCCTCCAGCCTGGGCACGACGAACATGACGACGATGCCGATCAGTCCCACGACGATCATCAGCTCGTGCAGGGTGAACCCCGCGCGTCCCTTGCCTTCCATCGCGCCCTCCCGCCGCCCTCGCGGCCGCATGCCGGTTGATGCCCCGCAGGCGTGCCCTTCATGGATGCATCCGGCCCCTGCGCGAAGTCAAACCGCCACCCGCCAGGAAGTGGACGGATTTTCGGAGCGGGATTTCAGGTGAGATAACGATTTGTCCGCATGGAGCTTATGGCGCAGTGCGGAAACGAATGGCTATGCGATTCCGATGAGACATGTACGCGCGGTGGCGCGTACGGCAGACGGGGCGATCCGATGGGGACCGGCGTGTTCTCGCGGAGGGGCCCTCACCCGCTCGCTGTCGCTCGCACCCTCTCCCGCAAACTGCGCGGGAGAGGGTGTAGACTTCGACGGGCTGACTGCACGGAGGCGAGGGATTCGTGGAGGCGGATTGCCCGTCGCTGCGCGACGGGGGGCCCTCTCCCCCGACCGCCTTTTTGCTCGTTCCTCGCAACGGCGGTCGACCCCTCCCCCAACTTCGGGGGAGGGGTTGGCGAACGGGCGAGACCCTGCCCTTAGGGGGTACGCGCGT
>NZ_DASURI010000676.1:0-9061 GCF_036280135.1 Longimicrobium sp. | reverse complement strand
GGGCGTGCCAGAAGCGCTCCACCCCGTTGACGCTCGTGAAGACGATCCAGTCGTAGCTCCCCGCCTGCGCCGCCGCCTCCAGCAGCGGCGCCTCGTCCGCCGGCGGGACGATGCGGATGGTGGGGAACTGCACCACCTCGGCCCCCAGCGCCTCCAGCTCCGCCGCGAAGTCGCTGGCCTGCGCCCGGGCGCGGGTGACGACGATGCGCTTGCCGGACAGCGGCCGGCGGTCCCACCAGCCCAGCTCCTCGCGGAGCGCGACGACCTCGCCCACGACGATGAGCGACGGCGCGCCGATCCCCGCCTCCTTCGCGATGGCCGGCAGCGTCTCCAGGGTGCCCGTCACCGTGCGCTGGCGGGGATAGGTGCCCCACTCGATGGCGGCGGCGGGCGTGTCGGCCCCGCGGCCATGCTCCACGAGGCGGCGGAAGTTCTCCGCCATCTTGCCCACGCCCATGTAGAACACCACCGTGCCCACGCCGCGGGCCAGGTGCGCCCAGTCCACGTCCGTGTCGGGCTTGGTGGGGTCCTCGTGCCCCGTGACAAAGGCCACGGACGCCGCCATCCCCCGCTGGGTGACGGGGATGCCCGCGTACGCCGGCGCGGCGATCCCCGCCGTGACGCCGGGGACGACCTCGAAGGGGATGCCGGCCCGCATGAGCACGAGCGCCTCTTCCCCGCCCCGGCCAAAGACGAACGGGTCGCCGCCCTTGAGGCGGACCACCGTGCGGTGCCTGCGTGCCAGGTCCACGAGGATGGCGTTGATCTGGTCCTGCGTGCGGTGGTGCTCGCCGCCGCGCTTGCCCACGTACACGCGCTCCGCCCGCGGCGCCCGCTCCATGATGGCGGGCGAGACGAGCGCGTCGTAGACCAGGACGTCCGCGCGCTCCATCAGCTCCGCGGCGCGCAGGGTGAGCAGGCCGGGGTCGCCCGGTCCGGCGCCCACCAGGTATACGGTTCCCGTCACGCCGTGGCCTCCGCGGGGGCGGCCAGCCGGCCCGCCTCCCATTCCAGCAGGTCGCTCAAGGTCTGTCGAAAGGGGATGGACGGGGTCCACCCCAGGGCCCGCAGCCGGGCGTTGTCGCCCAGCAGGAGCGGGACGTCCACGGGGCGCACGCGCGCCGGGTCCACCTCCACCCGGGCGCGCGTGCCGGAAAGGTCCACCAGCTCGTCCACGGCCTGGGCCATGGAGCGCGCGTGGCCGGAGCAGACGTTGTACACGCCCCCCGGCTCGCCCGCCCGCATGAGCAGGGCGTACGCGCGAACGACGTCGCGCACGTCCAGCATGTCGCGGCGCGCGGACAGGTTGCCCACGCGCAGCAGCGGCTCGGCCTCGCCCGCGCGGATGGCCGCCAGCTGCCGCGCGAAGCTGGGCAGGGCAAAGCGCGCGTCCTGCCCCGGGCCCGTGTGGTTGAAGGAGCGGGCGATCACCACCTCGCCCTCGCCTGCCTGCAGGGCCGCCATCTCGGCCGCGGCCTTGGAGGCCGCGTACGGGTTGCGGGGCCGCAGGGGCCGGTCCTCCGCGAGCGGCTGCTGCGCCTCGGGCACCACGCCGTATGCCTCGGCCGAGCTCACCAGCAGCAGGCGCGCGCCCGGGGGAAGGGCGCACGCCACGCGCAGGGCGCCCGTGGCGTTCACGTCCCAGGTGCCCAGGGGGTCGGCGAAGCTGTCGCCCACGCTGGCCTGGCCGGCCAGGTGAAAGACGGCCTCCGGCCGCGCGGCCTCCATGGCCTCGCCCACGGACCGTGCCGACGTCACCTCCAGCGGCAGCCACTCCGCGCCGGGCGCGGCGTGGGGCGCGGGGCGGCCGTCCAGGGAGGTCGCGACGACGGCGTGCCCGTCCGCGAGCAGGTCGCGGACGAGCCAGGAGCCCACGAACCCGGCCGCGCCCGTCACCAGGACGCGCATTCGCTCAGCCCGCCGCGGCCAGGGCCGCGCGGCCGGAGCCGCGCTGGCGCTCCAGGTCGGCGTCCACCATCATCCGCACGAGCGCCTCGAAGCCCACCTCGGGCTCCCAGCCCAGCTCGGCCTTTGCCCGGGCCGGGTCGCCCACCAGCAGGTCCACCTCGGCCGGCCGCATGAAGCGCGGGTCCTGCCTGACGTAGTCGCGCCAGTCCAGGTCCGCGGCGCCAAACGCCGTCTCCACCAGCTTTTGCACCGTGTGCGTCTCGCCCGTGGCCACCACGTAGTCGTTGGGCTCGTCCTGCTGCAGCATGAGCCACATGGCGCGCACGTAGTCGCCCGCGAAGCCCCAGTCGCGCTGCGCGTCCAGGTTGCCCAGGCGCACCTCGTCCGCGAGGCCCAGCTTGATGCGGGCGGCGGCGTCGGTGACCTTGCGGGTCACGAACTCCAGGCCGCGCCGGGGCGACTCGTGGTTGAACAGGATGCCGCTCACGGCGAACATCCCGTAGCTCTCGCGGTAGTTGACCGTGGCCCAGTGGCCGTACGTCTTGGCCACGCCGTACGGCGAGCGGGGGTAGAACGGCGTCTCCTCGCGCTGGGGCACCTCCAGCACCTTGCCGAACATCTCCGACGACGACGCCTGGTAAAAGCGGATGCGGCGCTCGCGGTCAAAGATGCGGATGGCCTCCAGCATGCGCGTCACGCCCAGCCCCGTCACGTCGCCGGTGAGCACGGGCTGGGTCCACGACGTCTGCACGAAGCTCTGGGCCGCCAGGTTGTACACCTCGTCGGGCTGGCAGGCCTCCAGGGCGTAGAACAGCGAGTTCTGGTCGCTCAGGTCCGCCGAGAGCAGCTCCAGGCGGTCCTGGATGTGCTCGATGCGCTCGAAGGTGACGGTGGAGCTGCGGCGAACCAGACCGTAGACCTTGTAGCCCTTCTCCAGCAGCAGCTCGGCCAGGTAGCTGCCGTCCTGGCCGGTGATGCCGGTGATCAGTGCTGTCTTCATGCCCATGGGTGCGGCGGGTGACGGGGCCGCGCGGGGGCGGCCGGGTACAGCCCGAAAAGCTAGCCGGGGGGCTGGACGGTGTCAACGCGAACGAATCGTGGGGACGGGTTGACCAATGGGCTCGGCGTGCTTACATTTTCAGGCTTCGCTGGGTTTGTGAGTCGGATACTACAGGAGATACCGATGGCTTTTTGCGCCGTCTGCGGAAAGGGCCCGCGCAGCGGGAACAACGTCAGCCACGCCAACAACAAGACCAAGCGTGTCTGGCGCCCGAACCTGCAGCCCGCCCGGATCGTGACGGAGAACGGGACGCATAAGCGCGTGCGTGTTTGCACAAGCTGCATCTCGGCCGGCAAGATTCGCAAGGCGGGCTGAAGGCTCTCGGACCCTCGTCCGCGACCGAATGCTTTCGGCCGCGCATCCTTCGGGGTGCGCGGCCGTTTGCTTTTGGGGAATGGCAGGGAATAGGGATCAGGGAGTAGGGAATAGGGAATAGCGGGCAACGGCGGAACAGCGGGGGACAGGCGACAGCCTGCTACGGCGGATCGCGCCGCGAGCCGTGCGTCCGCGAGTCCTCGACCCGCCGCCGGGTGACCGTCGGCGTTGGCCGTTGAAGCCCTGTTCGCGGAGCGCGTCGGCGCGAGACAGGGCTTATCGCTGTCCCAGCGGCGGGTTTACCCGCTCAGGCTGGGGCGCCGCCGCCGGTCTCGGCGCCCATCGATCCCGATCGCCTGTCGGCTCATCTGCTCTCCTCCATCACCCCGGATCTCCCCACTCCCGCATGCGCGCGGCGATCTTGAGCTCGTAGCCGCGGTCCGACGGCTCGTAGAAGCGCGCGTCCTGGATCACGTCCGGCAGCGTCTGCAGGGGCACGTAGCCGCCCTCGTAGTCGTGCGCGTACTTGTATCCCTCGCCGTATCCCCACTCCTTCATCAGCGACGTGGTCGCGTTGCGCAACGACAGGGGGACGGGCGCGTTGTCATGCTCCTTCGCCATCCGCGACGCCTCGCCGCCGGCCATGTACGCGCGGTTCGACTTGGGCGCGTTCGCCACGTAGAGGATGGCGTTGTACAGCGGCAGCAGCCCCTCGGGGTGGCCCAGCCGCTCGTACGCCAGCATGGCGTTCACGGAGACGATACCCGCCTGCGGATCCGCCAGCCCCACGTCCTCGTACGCGGCCGCGATCAGCCGGCGAAAGCAGGTCTTGGGGTCCTCGCCGGACTGGATCATCCGCATGGCCCAGTACAGCGCCCCGCTCCCGCTGCTGGCCCGCAGCGACTTGTGGAACGCGCTGAGCATCTCGTACATCAGCGAGGTGTCGTAGCGCGCCGTGGGCCGCTGCAGCGCCTCGCGCACCTCCTCCAGCCCGATGCGCCCGCCCCCGCCGGCCAG
This sequence comes from Longimicrobium sp., assembly GCF_036280135.1. Taxonomy (GTDB): domain Bacteria; phylum Gemmatimonadota; class Gemmatimonadetes; order Longimicrobiales; family Longimicrobiaceae; genus Longimicrobium. The sequence continues at coordinate 4,761 of NZ_DASURI010000676.1, read as the reverse complement.
CCGCGCGGCGATCTCCAGCGCCGTCAGCGCCTGCCGCGCGTCGCCGCCCGTGTTGCGGACGATCATGTCCTCCGCCTCGTCGTCCAGCGACACGTCCGCCGCGCCCAGTCCCCGCTCCGGGTCCCGCAGCGCGCGCCGGACGACGTCGCGCAGGTCGTCCTCCGTCAGCGTCTCCAGCACCAGCACGCGCGAGCGGCTCAGGACGGCGGGGTTGATCTCGAAGCCGGGATGCTCCGTCGTCGCCCCCACGAGCGTCATGAGCCCCGACTCGATGCCGGGGAGCAGAAAGTCCTGCTGGCCCTTGTTGAGCCGGTGGATCTCGTCGATGAGCAGCAGCGTGCGCCGGCCCGCCTTGCGTCGCGCCTCGGCCTCCTTGACCACCTCGCGCAGCCGCGGCACGCCCTCGCTCACGGCGTTGAAGGGGACAAAGGTAAACCCGCTGTCCGCCGCGATCACCCGGGCCAGCGTCGTCTTGCCGCTCCCCGGCGGTCCGTGGAGGATGAGGTTGGGCAGATGGCCCGTCGCCAGCAGCTTGCGCAGGGTGCCCTCGGGGCCGGCCAGGTGCTGCTGGCCCACGATCTCGTCCAGCGTGCGCGGGCGCATGCGCTCCGCCAGGGGCGCGGACGGGTCCGGCGCGGCGGGGGGCGCGTCCTCGCGCGCGGCGGAGGGCGGCGGCTCGGCGTCGCCAAAGAGAGACAGGTCGGTCACGGCTCCAGGTATCCCCGCACCAGCAGGTACGTCAGGTAGAACGTGCCGGCGCCCAGGAAGACGGCCAGGGCGCTGGACCAGCTGCGCTTCTTTTGCACCTCGGGCACCAGGTTGCTGGCGCCCACGTACAGCGTGACCCCGGCGCTGAGCGCCAGTCCCGTGCTGGCGAGGATGCGCACGTGCTCCGTGAGCACCACGCCCGCGACCGTGGACACGCCCAGCATGGCCACGGCGCCAATGGCCCGCCGGGCGCTGTTGCCGCTCGCGAGCATGATGGACGCCACGGTCACCCCCTCGGGCACCTTGTGCAGCAGGATGGCGATAAAGACGAGCATCCCCAGCCAGCTGCCCACGTGAAAGCCGCTGGCGATGGCCACGCCGTCAAAGAAGGTGTGCAGCAGCAGGCCCAGGAGCGCGCTGATGCCCACCCATCGGCTGACCATGTGCTCGGAGTGCGTTTCCTCGCCAAAGTGGAAGTGCGCCACCAGCACGTGCTGCGTAAAGTGGACGAGCAGGTAGCCCAGCAGCACGGCCACGACGGCCGATTCGCCGGCTTCCATGGCGTGCGGGATCATCCCCACCAGGGCGGTGGCGATCATGAATCCCGCGCCGAACGCGATCAGGAACCGCTGCGTGGCCCGCCCCGCGGCCGAATGCGCGGTGATGACGAGCCCGCCCATCAGGTTTGCGGCGGCCGCCGCCAAGGCGTACCACAGCGCCGTGCTCAAGACGTTTTCACAGCTTTCAGGGTAGACGAAGTGTAAGCCGTGGAAACTAGCGTCAGGGCGCGGGTTGGGAAAGGAACCGCGGGGTACAGGGGACAGGTTACAGGGGACAGCCGGCAACAGCCCGACAGGCAGGTCCGCCCGGCGCGGCCGCGTTCCAGCCTGAGCGGGTAAACCCGCCGCTAGGAGGGCCATGAGCCCTGCCTCGCGCTGACGCGCGTCGCGAGCAGGGCTTCACCCGCGCAAAGCCGCCCCCGTGTACGGCGACGGCCTTCTCTGGGGCAGTCCGCGCAGGCGGACTTCGCGACCTTCCAGCGGCGAATTCATTCGCTCGGCGGGGACTTCGCGCCCACCCAGGAGCTCGCCCCGCCGCCTCAGCCCTCCAGCACCACGAACGCCCCGGCCGTATCCTCCGTGTGCGTCAGAGAGAGATGGATGCCGCGCACGCCGCGCTCGGCGGCCGCCTCGGCCGCGCGGCCGGTGAGCTGAATGCCGGGCGCGCCGGACGGAGCAGAGACCACCTCCACCTCGGTCCATCGCCCGCCCAGGCCCCAGCCGGTGCCCAGGGCCTTGAAGAACGCCTCCTTGGCCGCGAAGCGGGCGGCGAAGGATTCCGGGGCGGACTTGGACTGGCGGCAGCGCTCCACCTCGGCCTCGGTAAAGAAGCGGCGCAGGGCGGCGGGGCCCCGGCGCTCCATCAGCTCGGCGAAGCGAGGGATGTTCACGAGGTCCATTCCGATGCCCGCGATCATCCGCGCCGCCTTGCGCGCGGGGCCACGAGGGCGCACCATGACGTCGCGCGGCGCGAGGCGGCACGCCATTCGCAAACCCGCGCGGTCGTCGCATACCCCGGAACCAGCAGACGAGGCGGAGAGGACGTGGCGCGTACCCCCTGGAGGGCCAGACTCAGGCTGTGGAGCGCGGTGGCCGCGGGCCTTGCGGCGGGCATCATGATGGGCTGGTTCCTGGTGCAGATGCTGATCTTGCGCTGAACTGCGAGGGAATAGGGATCAGGAAACAGGGAATAGCCAGCCGGGCATCCGCCGTGGCTGGCACTCTACCTGTCGCGGCGTTCCCCAATCCATCAGCGTTCCCGAGTCCATCGGTGCTCCCCGATCCGGCGACGGCCACTCCGCGTGCGCGAGTGGCCGTCGTCCTTGCCCGCTATTCCCTATTCCCTATTCCCTATTCCCTGTTCCCTACCTTCAAACCATCCGCCGCGCCCACAGGAACATCCGCCGCAGCTCCCGCTCGTAGTTCCGCCGGCCGACCAGGTCGTTGCGCGCCACGCCGCCGTTGCCCAGCGACGAGTGGATGATCTGCGATCCGCCCGTGGACATGGCCACGTGCGAGCAGCGGCCCGGCGTCTCGGCAAAGAACAGCAGGTCGCCGGGCTGCAGGTGCTCGAAATCCGCTCCCGCCTCTACGGGCTCGCCCGCGCGCGACTGCTGGTCGCTGTCCCGGGGGATTAGGTGGCCGTGCATCCGGTACAGCGCCTGGACGAAGCCGCTGCAGTCCACCCCGCCCATCGTAAGCCCGCCCCACAGGTAGGGCACGCCCAGCCACCGCGCCGCCGTCTCGCAGATGGCGTTCGTCTCCAGCGGAAAGCCCAGGCCGCGCGCGCCCAGGGGCAGCATCTCGCCCTTGGCGTGGCCCGTGCGGCCGTCCGGCAGGCGCACGATGCCGTCCTGCTCGCGCAGCACCCGCGCGCCCCACGGCAGGCGCACCATCACCTCGCCGTCGTCGTCCATCACGGACGCGTTGAGCGACACCCACAGGTCGCCGTCCGCGCCGATCTCCCACGCGCGGGCCATCCCCTCGTCCACCAGGGCCACATAGCCCGCGTGGATCCAGCCGATGTAGCCGTCCGCGCCGCGGCACTGCAGCCAGCGCCCCTCGCGGCGAAATACGATCAGACGGCTGCCCAGCACGGCCTGCGACACCTGCGTGGCCTGGATCCTGGGCCCGGCCAGCATGGGCGCCACGGCGGCGGAGACCACGGCGTGCACGCGCTCGTCGGCGTCGGCCTCGGGCAGCAGCTGCACGCGGTCCACCACCTGGGCCCACGACGTGAGCTCCGCCGCGCGCCGGTGCAGCTCCTGCGCGGCCGCCGGCTCCGACGTGGCGCCGCGGAACGTGAGCCGGTCGCCCTCGATCTCCACCTCCACCTCGAACACGGCCAGCCGGGGGTCCGGCGCCAGCGCGTCGCGCACCTCCTCCACCAGCGCGCGCACTTCGTCGTCCGCGCCCCTCACCCGGGCCACCCGTCCAGCACGTCCATCACCCGTTCCACGTCCTCAGGCTGATTGTACAGGTGCGGCGACAGGCGCACGGCACCCTCCCGCAGCACGCATCCCACCCCGGCGCGGTGCAGCGCGCGGTAGGCATCCGCCACCCCGTCCATCGTGAACGCGAAGATGCCGGACCGGCGCTCCGGCCGAGGATCCCGCACGACGCGGATCCCCCGCCCTTCCATCCATGCCGCCAGCGGCTCCAGCAGCCCCGCCACGTGCGTGCGGATGCGCCCCGGCCCCGCCTCCAGCAGCAGCTCGGCGGATTCCGCCATCCCCGCGTAGTCGTGGAAGGCCTGCGTGGCCACCTCGAAGCGCCGCGCGCCCTCCACCCAGCCGGGGGCGTAGTCCAGCACGCGCTCCAGGTCCGCCGACGCCGTCAGCGACGACCAGCCTACAACGCGCGGCTCCAGCTGGTCGATCAGCGCGCGGCGCACGTACGTGAACCCCGTGCCGAACGGCGAGCACAGCCACTTGTGGCAGCCGCACGCCAGCACGTCCACGCCCGCCGCGTGCACGTCGAGGGGAACCTGCCCCACGGCCTGGATGCCGTCCACGACGAGAAACGCGCCGTTCTCGCGGCAGGCGCGGCCCAGCGTGTCCAGGTCCGCCACCCAGCCCGTGGTGAACTGGACGGCGGAGATGGCGAGGATGCCCACGTCCCCGCGCGCCAGCTCCTCCAGCAGCCGCGCCTCGTCCGGGTTGCCGTCCGCGTCCGTGGGGATGACGTCCACGCGCGCGCCGCGCAGGTCGCGCAGCGCCAACCAGGGATAGACGTTCGCGGGGAACTCGCGGTCGCTCAGGATCACGCGGCGGCCGGGCTCCAGCGGCAGCGTGAGCGCGGCGAGGTTGATCCCGTGGCTGGTGTTGGGGAGCAGCGCGATCTCGTCCGCGTCCGCGCCGATCAGCCGGGCGGCGGCGCGACGGGCGCGGGCCAGCGTGGGCTCGAAGTCGTCGCCGCGCAGGGAGTGGATGTCGGAGCGGCGGCGGTTGTACGCCTCCACGGCGGCGCGGGCGCGCTCCGGCAGCGGTCCCAT
>NZ_DASURI010000675.1:0-9634 GCF_036280135.1 Longimicrobium sp. | reverse complement strand
GCCTCGGCCGCCTTGCGCTCGCTGATGTCGCGGGCCGTGGATAGCACCCGGTCCGTGCCGCCGATGCTCACCCGCTGCAGGGCCACCTCCAGCCAGGTGGGCTCGCCCTCCGCGCGGGGGATGGGCCATTCGAACACGCGGCGGGCGCCCGCGGCGGCCGCGCGCAGGTGGCGGTGCACGTCGTCGATGGAATACGGCGGCTCGCCGGCCGGGAGCACCGACAGCCCGCCGGCCAGCAGCGCCTCGCGGCTCATGCCGTGCAGCTGGCAGGCGCGGCCGTTCACGTCCAGGATGGCGCCCGTTTCCACGTCGTGGACGTAGATGGCGTCGTTGGACGCGTCGAAGATGGCGCGGTAGCTGGCCTCGGAGGTTTCCAGCACCTCGGCCGCGCGGCGGGCGTCGCTCACGTCCTGGTGAACGATGATCACCTCGCGGATCTCGCCGCCGTCGTCGCGCACGGGGCACAGGAACGCCTGGATCCACTTGCCGCGCCCCGGCTCCAGGTCGTCCGTCTCCGACACGGCGCCGGGGTCGAAGAGCGTGGCCGGGAGCTGCACCGCCTCGCCGTTGAAGCCGCGGTCGATGAGTTCCCGCACCTCTTCCAGCTGGGGATCCGTGCGCGGGTTGAAGTCGCGCACGGCCTCCTCCGTGAGGCCAAAGAGCGCCTGCCAGGCGCGGTTCCCCTGCAGGGCACGCCCGTCCGGCGAAAAGATCTGGATGGAGAGGGGAAACTGCTCGAACACGGCGCGAAAGCGGGTTTCCGAGCGCCGCAGCGCCTCCTCGGCCACGCGCTGGCCGCGCTCCGCCGCGCGGCGCCCGGTCACGTCACGAAAGCTCCACACGCGCCCCACCACCCGGCCGTCCACCCGCTGCGGCAGGGACACGCGCTCCACCACCCGACCGTCCACGAAGCGCAGGATGTCCGTCGCCTCGCGCTCAGGGTCCGCAGCGATCTCGGCCACGCGCGCCGCGAACGCCTCCGGGGCCTCCACCTGCGCCAGCACGGGGTCCAGCCGCACCCGCGCGCCCGGCGCCATCAGCGCGTCGGGAAGGGCCCACATCCGCGCGAATCGCTGGTTGGCGAACACCAGCCGCCCCTCCAGGTCCACGATGCAAAGGCCGTCGGCGGTGGATTCCAGGGCGGAGCGCAGCACGGCCAGCGCGTGCTCGGGCGTGCCGGCCGGGCCGGGGGCGTGGGTCTCGGTCGAGGGGAGGGCGGAGTCGATCGACATCGGATCTTCCGGACTGCGGGACGGGCGCGCGAAGGACGGGGCGGGACGCGGCAGGCACACACGGGAGACGTGGCCGCCGTGCTCTAGAATAACGCCACGCCGCGGCCCCCGCACGGGGATTCTGTCCGTTCCCGGAACGGTGGATCACGCAGCCGCGTCCCGGTCCAGCCGGAGCGATTGAAATCGCCGCTGGAACGGCACGAAGTCCGCCTGCGCGGACTGCCCCAGCGAGGGTCCGACAACGTGCACCGGGGCATCCCTCCGGAGCAGGTGAAGCCCCGCCGGGCGACGCGAAGCGTCGTCAGGGCGGGGCTTTCCGCTGTCGTAGCGGCGGCTTTAGCCGCTCCGGCCGGGAGCCGATCCGCATCGCTCGATCCCGATCCGGATCCCCGCCGATGGCCTCCGCCGCGACGGGCTTCGCATCCGCGCATCCGAATCTGCCGATCCCCATCCGCCGATCATCGGTCGTCCACGCACGAAGGGCCGCCCCCCAGCAGGGAGGCGGCCCTTCGCGCGTCATCCATCCACCGATCGCGCCGGCGGCCTACTTCACGAACAGCATGTCGCGGTAGGTGGGCAGCGGCCAGTAGTCGTCGGGGACAACCTTTTCCAGCTTGTCGGCCGCGGCGCGGACGGCCAGCATGGCCGGGATCACGTTGTCGCGCACGTGGAACGCCTTGCTGTGCACGTCCTCGCCGCCCAGCTCGGCGTTCTGCGCCACCAGCGTGTCCAGCGCGTCGCGCAGCGCGTCCACCAGCCCGCTCACCTGCTCCACCGTGCGCGTGACGCCCGTGGCCGCCACGCCCAGCGAGCGCGTGCGGTCCGCCGCGGCCACAAGGTCGTTCAGGTAGCGCACGGCCGCCGGCAGGATCATGGTGGACGCCACGTCGGCCGTGGTCTCGCCCTCGATGTTCACCGTCTTGAAGTACTGCTCCAGGGCGATCTCGTGCCGGCTCTCCAGCTCGCGGTGGCTGAGCACGCCGTACTTCTCGAACAGGCCCAGGTTCTTGTCCTGGTGCATCTGCTCCAGCGCGTCCAGCGTGGTGCGCAGGTTGAGCAGCCCGCGGCGCTCCGCCTCGTGGTGCCACTCCTCGCTGTAGCCGTCGCCGTTGAAGACGATGCGCTTGACCCGGCGGATCTCGGTGGCCACGAGCGTGCGCAGGGCCTCCTCGAAGTCCTTCCCGCCGGCCAGCTCGGCCTCCAGCGCCGTCGTGAGCTCGTCCAGCGACTCGGCCATGATGGTGTTGAGCACCGTGGCCGGCCAGCTCACGGACTGCGACGAGCCCAGGGCGCGGAACTCGAACTTGTTGCCCGTAAAGGCGAACGGGCTGGTGCGGTTGCGGTCGCCCGCGGCCTGCGGCAGGTGCGGAAGCACGGAGGTGCCCAGCCCCAGCAGCCCCTCGCCCTTGGACGACGTGGCCGCGCCCGTGCTCTCGATCTGCTCGAACACGTCCGTCAGCTGGTCGCCCAGGAACACGGAGATGATGGCCGGCGGCGCCTCGTTGGCCCCCAGGCGGTGGTCGTTGCCCGCGAAGGCCACGGCGCTGCGCAGCAGGTCCTGGTGCCGCTCCACGGCCCGCAGCACGGCCGTGCAGAAGAAGATGAACTGCATGTTGTCGTGCGGCGTGGCGCCCGGCTCCAGCAGGTTCTGCGACTCCGTCCCCAGCGACCAGTTGAGGTGCTTGCCGCTGCCGTTGACGCCCGCGAACGGCTTTTCGTGCAGCAGCGCGGCCAGGCCGTAGCGGGGCGCCACCTTGCGCAGCGTGATCATCATCAGCTGCTGGTGGTCGGCCGCCAGGTTGGCGTTCTCGTAGATGGGCGCCATCTCGAACTGCCCCGGCGCCACCTCGTTGTGCCGCGTCTTGACGGGCACGCCCAGCTTGTACAGCTCGCGCTCCACTTCCATCATGAACGCCAGCACGCGGTCCGGGATGCTGCCGAAGTAGTGGTCCTCCAGCTCCTGCCCGCGGGGCGGCTTGGCGCCAAAGAGCGTGCGGCCCGTCGTCACCAGGTCCGGGCGGCGGTAGTAGAACTCCTCGTCGATGAGGAAGAACTCCTGCTCCGGGCCGCAGGTGGCCGTCACGCGGCCCTCCGTGTTGCCGAAGAGCGTAAGCGCCCGCCGGGCCTGCGCGTCCAGCGCCGACATGGAGCGCAGCAGCGGGATCTTGGTGTCGAGCGAGTCACCCGTCCACGACGCAAAGGCGGTCGGGATCGAGAGGTAGCACCCGGCCGGCGTGTCGACGATGAACGCGGGCGACGAAGGGTCCCACGCCGTGTAGCCGCGCGCCTCGAAGGTGCTGCGCAGGCCGCCGGACGGGAACGACGAGGCATCGGGCTCGCCCTGGATGAGCTCCTTGCCGTTGAACTCGGCCACGGCGCCGCCGCCCCGGTTGGGCGTGATGAAGCTGTCGTGCTTCTCGGCCGTGCTGCCCGTGAGGGGCTGGAACCAGTGCGTGTAGTGGCTGGCGCCCTTTTCCAGCGCCCACTCCTTCATGGCCAGGGCCACCAGGTCGGCCACGGACGGGTCCAGGGGCTCGCCGTGCTCGATGGTGCGCACGATGGCCTTGTACGCCTGCTTGGGCAGGCGCGCCCGCATCTCGGCCAGGCCAAAGGTGCGCGAGCCAAAGATGCTCTCGATGTCCATGGGCTGGGCGGCGGCCGCCCCGTTGCGCGAATCCGCGTCCCATCCCCGGGCCGCGGCCAGGGTGTCGAAGCGGGCGGTAGTCCTGGGCATGTCTCCCTCTGCAAATGGGGTTGAAAAGTCTCCGTTCCCGTCCCGCCTTGAAGCCGCTCCGGGGTGCGGGGCCCCGTTCGTTCCCGTCTATGCCCGCGCGTCCGGCTGGGCGCGCGGGCCCAGCGCCAGGGCGCTGGTTTCCTTGATGGTGGAAAGCACGATGCTCGTCGTGGTCCACTGCACGCCCGGCCAGGCCTGGATCTCGGCCAGCAGCGCCTCGAGCGTGGAGGTGCTGTCCGTGCGGATCTTGAGCAGGTGGCTGCCCTGGCCCGTCACGCTGTGGCACTCCATGACCTCGGGGTGGTCCTTGACCCGCTGCCGGAACTCCGGGTAAAAGCTGGACCCGTTGATGCCCACGAAGATGAAGGCCGTGACGTCGCGCCCCACGCGGCGGGGGTCCACCAGCACCGTGAAGTGCCGGATGATGCCGCGCTCCTCCAGCTTGCGCAGCCGCTCGCCCACGGCGGGCGACGACAGCCCCACGGCCTGCGCCAGGTCGTGCTGCGACGTGCGTCCGGCCTCCTGCAGCATCTCGAGGAGGCGGATGTCGATCTCATCCAGGCGGCTCGGTCCCGTCACCTTATTTTCTTAAGCCAGAGTGCGCTTCAGCCAAATTTTCGCAAAGGATAATGCGTCTGCGCTGGCTATGCAAGAGTCGTGTCCAAAGTTGTTGCGCGGGCGGGAGACGGCAGATGGGCGGGAGCGAGCGGAGCCGGGATCGCGCCGATAGCGGCCCGCCCCTCCCCCGGCCCCTCCCCGCTCGTTCCTCGCGGAGAGGGGAGAACTGCATGCCGGTCCATTCCTTATCGGCGGACGAGGACTGCACGCAGATCGCGAAACCTGTAAATTCGGGGTCTGGCACATCCGACGGGTGAACTCCATGCTCGGCCTGTTCGTGCCCACGCTCACCACTCCACTGGAGCTACTCGGAGGGAGCAATGAAGGAATCGCCTGATCCGACCCTGGATCACATCCGCCAGGTGCGGCACCAAATCTCGGCCGAGTTCAATCACGATCCCCACAAGCTCGTGGAGCACTACATGCGGCTCCAGGAGCGGCATGCGGACCGGCTCGTCCGCCCCGCGCAGCCGGTACGATCGGAATCAGCAGCCTGACGGCCGTCCATTGCGGCGGATGAAAGACGGCGCCCCCGCGGAGCATGGCTCCGCGGGGGCGCTGTTCGTCTTCGGGCGATCGCGTCTCAGCCGGCGGATTCCGGGTCGTCGTCGGGGCGGGGGGCGCGGCGGGCCAGCCAGCCGGTCGCGAGAAAGTACAGGGGGATGATCCACGACAGCGCGAGCAGCCCCCAGCCCTTGGCGAGCGCCGCCGCGCCGGCCACCAGCGCCGCGATGACGATCGCCGCGCGCAGCGAGCCGGCAAAGTGCCCGTGCTCGCGGTCCAGCCACCGCGCCGCGCGGATGCCGCCCAGCACCACGACGACGGCCGCGATCGGCTTCCACGCGTCGCGATCCACGCCAAGGGCCTCCAGGGCCGTGAACGCGGCCAGCACCCCGGCCGCCGACGCGATCCAGGCGAAGCGACGGAACCGCCGCGAGCGCGGCTCGATGCGCCCGCGGGGCCGCAGCAGACCGCGCACGCCGGCGCGCGCCGGGAGCGTGGCGACCGCGGGCATGGCCCCCGTCAGCGCCCGCACGCGTTCGCATTCCGCGCACGACGCGCGATGCGTCCGCAGCTCGTCGCGCACGGCGTCCGCCTCGGAGGCGGAGCGGTCCGCGCGAAGGGCCAGCCGCTCGCGATGGCCCACGATCCACGTGCACGGCGCCGCGCCGGCCTGGACGAGGGCGCGGTCCGCCGCCGTCGTCTCCACGTGCCAGCGCATCCACCGGCGATGCCGGTCCGCCGGGCGCAGCGTGCCCGCTTCCCACGCGGCCACCTCCACGGGCAGCACGCCCAGCGCCTCCGCGGCCTGCTCCCGCGTCCACCCGCACGCCTCGCGCGCGGCCCGCACCGCGTCCGCGGCGGACCGCGACCGCGCGGACGGGCCGGCTACGAGCGCTTCTTGGTCGGACATCAATCGGAGTCGCGGGAACTGCGGTGCGGGTTCAGGAACGTGCGGGACGTCGCGTCGGCCGGGTCAGGCGCAGCAGGCCGCGGGGTGCTTCACGGCGAAGGCACCGGGTCACGCTCGTCGAACTCCCCCTCGATCGTGTAGTACCCGGAGATGAGGATCCCGGGCACGGTGCCAAGGGCCATGACGAAAAGCCACATCCAGGGCGCGACCGCGAACTCCTGGCCAAAGTCGCTCCAGATGAACGCGGTTGGAAGCACGATGGCCGCCGCGCAGACCTGTCCCATCAATCGTGGATAACGCCGCCCCAACGGCCGAAACAGCCGCACCACCAGCGCGCTCCAGCACCCGAACAGCATCCCCCACCGCGCCCCGGGGCCGGGATAGCTCCAGCTCTTGGACGGATTCGCGAGCAGCTCGAGCAGGTGCCAAAGGGCTCCCGTTCCGGCAGCGAACGTGAGCGCGGACGCCAGCTTCACGGGAACCCGCAGCCAGGTTGGCAAGCGCTCCACGACGCGCGCCGCGCGCTCGAACCACCCTCTCACGCCGCGAGCGGGGGGCGGAAGAGGCGCGGACCGCGCATCCGGATCGTACGCGGTCTGGCAGATGTCGCATGTCTTCCGGTGCTCGGCCATGGCGCGTTCGGCGCGGCTGGCGAGACTGGCGCTGGTCTGCCGATACAGGTTCAGCCGGTCGCGGTGCCTCGTCATCCACCCGCAGCCGGACGGCGGCCGGTGCGCCTGCTCGTGCAGCGTCCACGCGATCTTCCACCGGACGACCTCCGCTTCGTGCGGACGAAGGCGGATGGTCCCGGACTCCCACGCCGCCACCTCCACCGGCAGCGCGCCCGCCGCGTCCGCGAGCTGGTCGCGCGACCACCCCGCGGCCTCCCGCGCGCGCACGATCTCGTCCGGATCCGCGAAGCGAGCAGCATCGCCGGGGGTCTTCGTCAATGGTTTGAGCATGGATTCAGCTTCGGTCCGATCAGCGTCCCTGCTCCGCGGCAGGACTGTGCTCCGCCCGCGCCCATCCGCGGGAGACGTCGTCCCGAAGCGGCCCCTCGGTAAGGACCGGGGACGCGGAGGGCGCCACCGCCGGCTCGCCGCGCGGGTCCGCGACGCCCTCCGCGTCCCGCCGCAGGCCATCCACAAGCCCGAGCACCACGGCGAGGAACGCGCACACGGCCAGCACCGGCACGCTGAACGGGTCCGCGTCGGGGTGCCGCAGCGTCCACGTGACCATCCCCACCCCCGCGCCGACGACGCCCGCCAGCAGCCCGCCCACGTACGGATGGTTCCGCAGCGGCCGCTTGGTGAACCGATGCGTCAGGGAAAGCGCCAGCAGACCCGCCAGGCTCTCCACCCACAGCTCGCCCGGCGAAGGCATCCCCGGAAAGAAGCGGTCCTGCATCACCAGCATGAGCATCAAGAGGAGGAACGGACCCGTCTCCTTGATCCCCGCGTGAAGAAGGTGGAACTCGCGGGGAATGGCATCCACCCCGTATCCCAGGTGCCCGACGGAACGCTCCGGTTCGGGCGCGGATGCCGGCGCGAGCGCCCGCTGCGCGCGCCCCTCTTCCCGCACCTCCCGGCAAACGGGACAGCCCTCCAGGTGCGCACGTACCTGGGGATTGGATTCCGCCTCCCGCGGCTCGTACCACAGCAGCTCGTGCAGGCCGGGCACGTGCTCGTCCGCCCACGCGCAGGACAGCATCCACCGCGGCGACGGCGACGGCGCGGACCTCCGCAGCCGGTCCACGGCCGCCAGCTCGCGCAGCCGCACGGCCTGGGCGGGCGGCACGCGCACCGTCCCCGCCTCCCACGCGGCCACTTCCAGCGGCGTGGCCCAGGTCGCGTCCGCCATCTGCTCCAGCGTCCACCCGTGCCGCTCGCGGAGTGCGCGGACGGCGGCGGGATCGGGATGCCTGCGAAGGATCATGCCTGCATTCCTGCCGGAAGGGTTCCGCGGATCGGCGCGCGCGGACGCACGAAGACGGGCCGCGGCTCAGTGCTCGTAGCGCCCGGCCTCGACGACGGTGCGGATGGCCTCCCCGTCGTCACCGTGCAGGCCCAGGGCCAGCATGAGCTCGATGCGCGCCTGCTGCCCCGTCATGTGGTCCGCGAAGATGGCGCCCATCTCGCGCAGCTCGTGGCCGCCGCCGGGGTAGGCGTACGCGTCCAGCACGCGCCCCCGCAGCGACCGCGACGTGATGACGATGGGCCGCCCCGCGTCCGCCCACGCGCGCACGCCGGGGACCACAGCCACGGGCACGTTGCCCCGCCCCAGCGCCTCCAGCACGATGCCCCGCGCGCCGCTGGCCAGCGAGCACTCCACCAGCCGCGCGTCCATCCCGGCCACGATCTTCACCAGGTCCACGGGGGTGACGGGCGCCGGGGGCGAGAGCACGGGCTTGCGGCGCGACTCGCGGTAGAAGAGCGCCCTGCCGTGGTCCACCACGCCCAGCGGCCCCCAGTTGGGCGAGTCGAAGGTGCCCGCCTTTTCCGTGTGCGTCTTGACCACCTCGGCGCCCTGCACGATCTGCTCGTCCATCACCACCATCGTGCCGCGCCCCCGCGCCTCGGGCGAGGCGGCCACCTCGATGGCCGCCATCAGGTTCAGCGGCCCGTCCCACGACAGCTCCGACGCGTTGCGCATGGCCCCCGTGATCACCACGGGCGGACCGGGCGGAAGCGAGCGGTCCAGCAGGTACGCCGTCTCCTCGATGGTGTCCGTGCCGTGCGTGACCACGACACCGGTAAAGCCCTCCGCCAGCGCGCCCTGGATGGCGGACCGCAGCTCCCACATCCGCTCCAGCGTCATGTGCGGGCCCGGAAAGCGGCCAAACTCGCGGACCTCGACCGCGGCAACCTCGTCCACGCCGGGGATGGCGTCCAGGATCTCGCGCCCCGTAAGCCGGGGGACGGCGCCGCCCAGGGCGCGGTCCACCTGCATGCTGATGGTGCCGCCCGTGGCCAGCAGCAGGATGCGCGGCCGATTGCCGTCCTCAGCCACAGAGCACGCTCCCGCCGTTCACGTTCAGGATCTCGCCCGTGACGTGCCGCGCCAGGGCCGAGCACAGGAAGACGATGGGCCCCGCCACGTCGTCCGCGCTGGCGACGCGGCCCAGGGGGATGGCGGCCTCGATGCGCGCGCGGCCCTCGGCCAGGGGCTTTTCCACCATCTCCGTGTCGATCCACCCCGGCGCCACGCAGTTCACCGTCACGTCGCGCTCGGCCAGCTCCACGGCCACGGACTTGGTAAAGGAGATGATGGCCCCCTTGGACGCCGCGTAGTCCGCGTGGTACGCCTCGCCCCGCTGCCCCGCCGTGGACGAGACGATGACGATGCGCCCGCCGTTGCTCACGAAGCGCGCGGCCAGCCGCACCGTGGTGAAGACGGAGGTGAGGTTGGCGGTCATCGTGCGCTCCCACTGGCCGTCCGTCATCCCCGCCACGGCCACCTCGTCGGGGATCCAGATGCCCGCGTTGGCCACGAACAGGTCCACGCCGCCCAGCTCCACCAGGCACCGCTCGAAGAGCATCTCCGCGCCCCAGGGCGTGGCGATGTCGCTGGCCTGGGCAAAGGCGCGCACGCCCAGCGCCCGGGCCGCGTCCACGACGGACTCGGCGTCCGCGTGGC
>NZ_DASURI010000674.1:0-2394 GCF_036280135.1 Longimicrobium sp. | reverse complement strand
GGTGTCGGGGACGGCGCGCGCGGGGTCCCGCGGGATCTCGATGGCGGCCACCTCGGCGCGCGTGACCGCGTCGAACAGGCGCACCGTGTTCACCATGGCGTTGGAGACGACGACGTAGCGGCCGCGGGCGCCCACGTTGAGCCGGTACGGCAGGCCGGGCGCGGGCAGGGTGTCGATGGGCGCGAGCGTCATCGCATCCAGCACCGTCACCGTGTGATCGTCGTTGCTGCCCACCCACACCTGCCGGCCGTCCGGCGACAGCGTGATTCCCTCCGTCCGCGGCGCCACGGGCACCGAGCGCGCCTGCCGCGTGGCCACGTCGATCATCGTCACGCTGCCGGCGCCCACGTTGGCCGTGTAGATGCGCCCGCCGTCCGCCGACAGGCTCAGCATGTGCGACCCCGCCTGGCCCGTGGGCAGCGCGGTGACGGCGCCCGTGCGCAGGTCCACCACCAGCACGGCCTGGCTGGCCTCGGACGTCACGGCCAGCAGGGTGTCGCCGGGAAAGAACGCCACGCCGTGGGGCCGGCGGTGCGGCGACAGGTCGATCCTGCGCGCCACCTTCAGCGAGTCCAGGTCGATGACGGTGAGCGAGCTGCCGGGCGTCTGCGCGCCGTAGTCCGTGACCACGGCCCAGCGCCCGTCGTGCGACACGGCGGCCTCGTGCGGGCCCTGGCCCGTGGGCAGCAGCGCCAGCATGCGCCCGCTTTCCACCTCGATGATGCTGGCCGTGGCGTCCTGCTTGTTCGCCACGACCAGCACGTCGCCGGAGGGGCGCTGCGCGTGGGCCGCCGTCGCGAGGCCCAGCGCCAGGGCAAGGCCCGCGGCCGTGATCCTATGGATGTGCATCATCGGCGATCCATCTCTCGTGGAGTGTCGGAAGGTGGGGCTCCCCCCGCCAACTTGCTCGCGCGTCTCCCGTCGCGAAAGGGCGCCGACGGAATGCCGCGCGGCGGATGATCGGCGGCCGGGACGGGAGGGTGCCGGATCGGCAGGTTGGACGGGCACGGCGGGTGCGTACGAAACGCGGCGTGTGCGCGGGACGTACGACGGCAGCGCCGGGCGCACCGGCGACGCAACCTTATCGCTCAGCACGGGAGACGGACCATGGAGAACAATCCTTTCGGCCCTGATGGTTCCTCCGGCACCGGCGGCCCCGCCGGGGGCGGATCGTCGGGCCTTGGCGGCTCGTCCGCGGGTGGCCCCACCTCGTCCGATCCCAGCGGCGGCGGCCCGGACCTCGTGGGCGGCGGCTCCTCGTCCGGCTTCGGCGGCGGCTCCACGGGCGGGTCGTCTTCCGGCCTGGGTGGATCGACCGGCGCCGGCGGGACGGGCGGTTCGACCGGCGGATCGGCGTTCGGCTCGAGCGGATCCACGGGCGGGATCGGCGGGTCGACGGGCGGAGCGACCGGCGGGATCGGCGGCTCTGCGGGTGGATCGACGGATGCGTTCGGATCGTCCTCGTCGTCCGGCACAGTCACGCCGGGCGCGGGCTCCACGACCGGTGGCGGCTCCACGGGGGGATCCTCGTCCGGCTCCACCGGGAGCGAGAGCGGCGGCGGGCGCAACGACCCGTTCGAGGAGTTGGGCTCGCGGCTGGAGAGCATCTTCGGCGAGCTGCGGCCGCGGGTGAAGCAGCTCATGCAGGACGTGGAGCAGCGCGTGGAAGGCGTGGTGGAGGAGCTCAAGCCGCGCATCCAGGACGCGCGCGACAAGGCCAAGCCGCGCGTGGACGAGTTCATGGGCGACGTGCGTCCGCGCATCGACACGCTCATGACCCGCATCCAGGGCGCGCTGGAGGGCCTGCGCAAGGAGTTCGACGAGCGCACGGGCCGGTCGGAGAGCGCCACGGGCGGGTCCGGCGCGCCGTCGTCGGCCACGACGTCCACCACGGGCGGCGCCACGAGCACCACCGCGCCGGGCACCAGCACGCCGGCTTCCGGCACCACGACGTCGCCGGACGTGGGCACGGCCGGCACCGCGTCGACGGACGCGGGCGGCGTGGGCTCGAGCGTTGGCGGCACCACGGCGTACACCGGGACGGGCGGCGCCAGCACGGGCGCGGGGACGGGCAGCTCCAGCGTGGGCGGCCCGGGCACCGGCGGCGGCTACGGCACCGGCAGCTCCGGCACGGGGGGCGGATACGGCACGGGCACCGGCACCGGGACCAGCGGCACGGGCACCACGAGCGCCGGCGGCGCGGGGACGGGCACGTCGACGGGCGGCGGCTTTGGCAGCGGCACGTCGGCCGGGGCGGCGGGCGGTACCAGCCACTGGCCCGAGATGACGGAGGACACCAAGCCCGCGGATCCGCCCATGGAGCACGGCGGCGGCTCCCGCCAGGGGGATCCGCCCGTCCACTGATCGGCGGCAGGATAAAGAACAGCGCGCCGG
>NZ_DASURI010000673.1:0-2397 GCF_036280135.1 Longimicrobium sp. | reverse complement strand
GTTGACGCTGGTGATGTTCACCGTGGCGCTCACGGAGCTGTAGATGGCCTCCGCCTCTTCGCCGTCGGGCTTGGTGCCCAGGATGAGAAAGCCGCCCACGGAGCAGGTGTCCGCCTCGAGCGCGCAGGTAAAGGTGCCCACCTGGGGATTCTCGATGAACAGGATGAACTCGTTCACCAGGTTGTCGTTTCCGCGGCCGGAGCGCGCGTAGACGGCCAGCGCATCCCCACTCTGCTGCAGCGCGCCGCGGCTGCCCACGGCCCAGTTGGTCTCCGAGGGGTTCAGCCGGTCGTAGCCGCCCGTGGCGCTGAACGCCCCGGTGGCGCTGGCGCCGGCGTAGGAGAACGTCACCGTGCCGTTGGCGACCCGGTCGGAGTAGGTGGCGCTTTCGCAGGCGGCCGTCGCCAGGAGCGCGACGGCGGCCAGGGCCGCGGGGATGCGCGTGCGGAAGATCATGGGAACCAGCCCTCGTTGGGATGTAGGGGAGGCCGGTAGGGGCCGGCCCCGGTCGTGCTCACCCGCCCGCGGCGGGAAGCACAAGGGTGAATGCGGCGCCGTTCCCCGCGCCGCTGCGTGCCGTGAGGTCGCCGCCCATGGCCCGGGCCAGGCGCCGCGAGATGGCCAGCCCCAGGCCGCTGCCGGGCTCGCGCTTGCTCTTGGTGCCGGCGGCGATCTGCAGGAATTCCTCGAACACGGCCTCCTCGCTGCCGGCGGGCAGCCCCGGGCCCGTGTCGCGCACCTCCAGCCAGGTGCGGCCGTCGTCGCCGCCGGCCACCACGGCCACCTCGCCCTGCTCCGTGAACTTGACGGCGTTGCTCAGCAGGTTCACGAGGATCTGCCGCACGCGCGCGCCGTCCACGTTGAGCATCGTCTCGCGGT
The DNA here is from genome assembly GCF_036280135.1 of Longimicrobium sp. Classification (GTDB taxonomy): domain Bacteria; phylum Gemmatimonadota; class Gemmatimonadetes; order Longimicrobiales; family Longimicrobiaceae; genus Longimicrobium. The sequence continues at coordinate 1,518 of NZ_DASURI010000673.1, read as the reverse complement.
GCGGGTCCACGTCCGTGCGCAGCTCCAGCTTCTTGCTGCGCGCCTGCGGCTCCACCGTCACGAGCGCCTCGTCCACCAGCGCGCCCAGGGTCACGGGCTCGCGGTGGAACTCCATGCGCCCCGCGTCCAGCTTGGCCAGGTCCAGGATGTCATTCACCAGCTGCGACAGGTGGCCGCTCACCTGGCTGATGCGCTCGATCATCTCCAGCTGCTGGCCGTTGAGCTCGCCCACGATGCCGTCCGCCAGCAGCTCGCTGTAGCCCACGATGGCCGTGATGGGCGTCCGCAGGTCGTGGCTCATGGCGCTGAAGAAGCGCTCGCGCCGGAAGGCGGCCTCGGTGAGCCGCGCGTACGCCCGGGCGCTGGCCAAAGCGCCGGCCGTTTGCCGGGCCAGCATGCCGATGACGGCCTCGTCGCTCTCGGCCCGCGCGGCGTCTTCCCATCCCACCGCCAGCGTGCCCAGCGTCTCGCCGCCATGCTCCAGGGGCACCACGAGGGCCGCGCCGCCGCCGGGAAGCGCCGCGCGCCGCGCCTGCGCGCCGTCCTCCTCCGCCAGCCGGCCCACGGCCCGCCCGTCCGCGCCGTCCGCGCTGGACCAGGCGCGCGACTCGGGCAGCAGGGGCGTGTGCAGGGCGGCGGCGTCCGCGCCCAGGACGGCCACCAGGCGGCCGCAAAGCAGGCGCCAGATCTCGTCGGCGTCCACGGTGCCGGCGGCCTCGGCGGCAAACCCGCACAGGGCTTCCAGCCGGCGCGCGCGGCGCTCCCAGTCCACCCCGGTGCCTGCATCCGCCTGATCCGTGGACACGAGCGTGGAGCGGGAGTTGCCGTCCGGCATGGGGTCGCCTTCATTTCGCAGGGTGCGGGAGCGGCGCGCGACGGGTGCGCCGGCCGCGCGGGCCGGCTATCTTGCCGCCCCATCACGCTCCCGGGCCCACGAACGCAAGCAGAAGAGATGAGCCTTCCGCCGCTCCGACTGAGGAAGAACGAAGATCGCAGGCTGCGTGCCGGGCACCTGTGGGTGTTCAGCAACGAGGTGGACGTCCGCGTGACGCCCCTTACCGCGTATGAGCCCGGCGCCCTCGTGGAGGTGCAGGACGCCCGCGGCGCCCCCATGGGCACGGCCTACGTAAACCCCCGCTCCCTCATCGCCGCGCGGCTCGTGAGCCGCCAGCGCAACCGCCCCCTGGACGGCGACCTGCTGCGCCGCCGGCTGGCCCGCGCGCTGGCCCTGCGCGAGGCGCTGTTCCCCCGTCCGTTCTACCGCTTGGTGTACGGCGAGGGCGACGGGCTCCCCGGCCTGGTGGTGGACCGCTTTGGCGACGTGCTCGTGGCCCAGGTCACGACCGCCGGTATGGAACGCGTGAGCGAGCAAATCGTTGACAGCCTCCGCGAAATCGTAGGCCCCGCGGGCATTTTGCTGCGCAATGACACCAGCGGCCGCGCCCTCGAGGGGCTGGAGAGCTACGTGCGCACGGCGTACGGCGAGGTGCCCGACGTCCTCCAGGTGGAGGAGAACGG
>NZ_DASURI010000672.1:0-3840 GCF_036280135.1 Longimicrobium sp. | reverse complement strand
CCGACCCGGACGTGCGCACGATGGCGGCGGAGGACTTTGGCGACGTGCTCACGCGGGTCCCCGGCTGCTACTTCTTCGTGGGCGGGCGCAGCGAGGAGAAGGGGATGACGGAGCCGCACCACTCGCCGCGCTTCGACCTGTGCGAGGACTGCATGCCCGTGGCCGTCCGCGTGCTGGAGGCTGCCGCCCGCGCCTACCTGGCCGGCGCCTGATCGATCCGCTTCCAACGACGAGGCCGGCGCTTCCGAGACGGAACGCCGGCCTTTTTCGTTGAGCCTGCCCCGATGCGTCATCCTGAGGAGCCGCCGCGCGAATCCTGCCTGGATGCGATCTCGGACGGCGACGAAGGTCGCGCCAAAGTCCTGCGCGCGCTCACTTTACGCGCGGTGCTCCCTGAATAGAAAGCCGCGGCTGGGCTCGTGCGGGGTGGCGTGCCCCGCGCGAGCGCCCCCTCCGGGCTCGCGGAGCTCGCCCACCTCCCCCAATAACCCCTGGGGGAGGTTGAACTGCGGTGGCTTTCATCCCGCAGGGTGCGCGCAGCGCCGGTGACTCAGGATGACGCTCCCTGGGCTCCATTGAAAGACAGGTCTGGCCACCCCCTGTCCGAATGACACGTCGCCCGAAGGCGGCGAACACCTACACCGGCCAATCGCCCGACAGCGCCACCTCGCACAGGTCCGACGGGCGGTGCGGATCGTCGCGGTCCACGATGACGAAGACCGTGCCGGGGCGCGGCCCGCGCGCGATGCCCTCCACCTTGCCGTCGAACCGCCCGCCGTCCGCCCCGCGCAGCTCCGTCCAGCGCGCCTCGCCGTCCGCGCCGATGATGCCCAGCGCCGAGCCGGCCACGGGCCCGTCGTCCACCGCGTTGGGCGACGCCTCCGCCGACGCCGTGTAGACCAGCGCGTCGCCCGCCACCGCCGCGTCCGTGAACGTGAGCCGCCACCCGTCGAGGGTACCCAGGTCGTACTGGATGATGGACTGCGGCGCGGGCGCGGACTGGCCGCCGGGGCCGTCCAGGTACGACAGCAGGGCCGCCCAGCCGATCTCGCAGGTGGCGTCGATGGGAAGGCGGCCATCCACGGGCGCGCCGTTGCCGCGGTTGAGCAGCAGCACGCGGTCGCCGCGCCAGACGGCGCCCTCCACGTTGAGCTCGCTCCCGCTGAACGCCGCGGCCTCGCGCAGCCGCGCGTAGAGCGTAATGGCCTCGCGCAGCTCCACGTACGGGTGCGGCGCCCGCGCGTCCGCCAGGCGCAGAATGCGCTCGCGCAGGGACGACGAGCCCGAGCCGAACGCCAGCAGCATCTCGCCGCCCTGGCCGTCCGGGACGACGGTGCACGCCTCCAGGTCCAGCTTGAAGCGCTTGTTGCCGCGCACGTCGTCGAACTGGCGCAGCCCGCCCTCGCCCGCGGGGAGGGGAACGGCGTGCGCGCGGCCCGTGTCCGGCTCGATGCGGGCGACGAAGTGCGTGTCGTCCTGGATGCAGACCAGCTCCCCGCCCAGCCACGCCAGCCCGCTCCCCGCGCGGACGTGCGCCGGCCGGTCCAGCGCCTCGTCCGGCCCGGCCGCGTAGACCAGCGGCACGGTGCGGACGACGCGCGCGCCCAGCGCGTCGTCGCGCCGGGCGAGGACCTTTCGTACCGTCACTGCGACGCCTCGGCCGGCGCGGCCTCTGTTGGCGCGGGGACGAAGACGAGGTAGTCGCCCCGGCCGGCGTGCTCCGCCGGGTCTGCGGCGGTCACGTCCGGCACGGGCACCACCGCCACGACGGCGATGCGCGCGGAGGGAAGCCGCCGCGCCAGGCGCTCCACCGTGCCCAGCCGGTGGTCGCTGTGAAAGGCGCCGTTGTAGTGAATCACCTTCCACCCCGGCCACGCCTGCCGCGCCCGGTCGATGGATTCCGCCATCGTCTCGTCCTTGAGGCACTGCGCCTGATAAAAGCGCACGAGCATGGCGCTGGCTGCCGCCGTGTCAGCCTGCCCGCCGTGGCTGGGCGCTCCGCCCATGGCCTCGCCAAAGCGGCGAAAGTACTCACCCTCCGGCGCGCACTGGCGCTGTGCGGCGTACCATCGGCGATGCGGATCCGGCAGCGTGTCCAGCGCCGCCCATCCCCCGCGCGAGACGGCGGACGCCAGCGGGCGCGGCACGTTGGCAGCCACGATGGGCCAGCGGCGCGCGGCGGCCGCCCGCACCAGCGGCCGGTAGTCGCCCGCGTAGTTGGGCCACGGCCGCGATCGCGCCAGGAACACGGAATCCGTCACGCGTCCGATGGCATGGTCGTCCAGCAGCGGCTGCACGTCACGCTCGAACATCTCCAGCGACAGCAGCACGTGCCCCGCGCGTTGCCCCACGGAGTCCAGCAGCACCGCCTCGAAGCGGTGCGTGGCGGGGTCGTCGTGCTGCTCGCCGACAAAGACGACGTCGTACCGCGCGAGCGCATCCGCCATCGCGCCCACCCCCACCCACGCCCGTGCGCCCGCGTCCCACACGCGTGGCTCCGCCTGCTGCGCGGCGAGGGGACGCGCGAGGAGGATTGCGAGCGCGAAAGCCGCCAGTCCGGAACGCAAGTGCATGGGTCGCCGAGGTAAGGGGGGCGGAGGATGGGATGACGCAGTCTGCCAGGGCGCCGGCCGTCGCGCAACGGGCGTGCATCCGCCCATACTCCGGGTTGCGGATCAGATGATGTCCGGTTCAGGTTGGATGCAAGCCGGATCCATCACTCATTCGCCTGGAGGACCGAATGCGCAAGCTGACGATGAAGCTGGAAGAGCTGGAGGTCGAGACCTTCGCCACCGCCGCTCCGGAGGGTGAGCGCGGGACCGTGCTGGGACGCGAAACGAGCGTCGAGGAGTGCGGCAGCGGCGGCGAGACGTGCGGCAGCTGCGACCCGTACGCGTCCGACTGTTTCTACACCTGCGGCCGCAGCTGCTGGGGAAGCTGCTGGAGCTGCGACGAGTACCACTGCTAATTAGGACGACAGCTCATCCGCACCTCGCCCGCCGAGGTGCGGATGCCGCTACCGTGATCAGGGCTCCGGGCGACGCGTGCGCCCGGAGCCCTGATCTGTAACGCTTACCGCACGTCGCGATGCTTCGCCCCGGTGTGCTCGCGGTCGCCGGTCCGGCCGCCAAGGCCGCGAATGCCGGCCGTGAGTCCCTTCCGCAGTCGTCCCGTGAGCTTGGTTTCCACCACGCGGAGCGCGGCACCCTCCGCGGAAACGAGCACGGACTTGCTCCCCATGATCTCGCCGACGACGATTTCACGCTTGTCGTCCATCGTCACTCTTCTCCGATTGGATCCGGAGTGAAACCGCTGAGAGACAGCAACTGGGTCAGGCGGCGGATGGTTCATCGCCCACCGGGCGTGGAGCGTGGAAGATGCGGTTCGGGTTCTTCTTGCCTTCTTCGATGTAATATTCGATGACCTTCTGCCAGTTGTTCCCGTGCTCGGCCATGATCTCACGCCGGGCTTGATCTATCTCCTCAAACATCTCCTCCATGCCGTTCTTTGTCATGGCCGGTCCTCCAGCAGGTCTGATGGAGTGCAGATTCTCGGGACGAACAGGTTCAAACGCTCGTTGATCCTTCGGATATGATCCAATTTGTTGGGATTCGCCAGGTGGCGGAAGTTCCAGGTGGCGAGCACATCGCATTTATAGTGCGAAGCAAGAGCCAGATGCAGCGCATCCCCAAGAGGATCATTGGGCATCACCTTGCTTTGGATGTACTCCCGCGCCGTGGCAAGCACCTCGCGATTGGGATCAACAAACAAGAGCCTGTTGAGCATCCAGACGCGCCAGGACACAGGCCGTGAGTGACCCCTGAGCAGCTCGTCGACCAC
>NZ_DASURI010000671.1:0-3987 GCF_036280135.1 Longimicrobium sp. | reverse complement strand
ACGGTGGAGCGCTGGGCCGGCTACCTGCGGCGGGTGCTGCGGGAGATGGCGGCGGATGAGCATCGTCCCGTGGACCGGCTGCGGATCCTCCCCGGGGAGGAGCGCCGCCTCGTGCTGGACGCGTGGAGCCGCGCGGACGTGCAGGCTCCGCCCCGGTCGTGCGTGCACGCGCGGTTCGAGGCGCGGGCCCATCAGGCGCCGGACGCCGTCGCGCTCGTGGCCGACGGCGCGTCGCTCACCTACGGGGCGCTGAACGCGCGGGCCAACCGGCTGGCGCACCACCTCCGCGCGCTGGGCGTGGGCCCGGACGTGCGCGTGGCGCTGGTGATGACGCGCTCCGCCGCGCTGGTGGAGGCGGAGCTGGCCGTCCTCAAGGCCGGCGGCGTCTACCTGCCGCTGGACCCCGAGCACCCGGCGGAGCGGCTGCGGGGGATGCTGGACGACAGCGCCCCCGCCGCCCTGCTGACGACGGGCGCCCTGGCGGAGCGCTTCGCGGACCTGGGCCTGCCCGTGCTGGCCGTGGACGCGGAGACGCCCGCCTGGGCCTCGCTGCCGGAGACGAACCCGGCCGTCGCCGGGCTGACGCCGGACCACCTGGCGTACGTGATGTACACGTCCGGCTCCACGGGCCGGCCCAAGGGCGTGATGGTGCCGCACCGGGCCATCGTGCGCCTCGTCGTGGACAACGGGTACGCGGACGTCGGCGCGGACGACCGCGTGGCGTTCGCCGCGAACCCGGCGTTCGACGCGTCCACGCTGGAGGTGTGGGCGCCGCTGGTGAACGGCGGGCGCATCGTCGTCATCGGCCAGGACACGCTGCTCGATCCGCACAGCTTCGGCGCGGCGCTGCGGACGCACGAGGTCAGCGTCCTGTGGCTCACCGTGGGCCTGTTCAACCAGTACGCGGAGGCGCTGCGGGATACGTGGGCGCGGCTGCGCTACCTGGTCGTGGGCGGCGACGCGCTGGACCCGGCCGTCATCGGCCGGGTGCTGCGGGATGGCCCTCCGGCGCACCTGCTGAACGGGTACGGGCCCACGGAGACGACGACGTTCGCCGTCACGCACGAGATCCGGCGGGTGGAGGAGGGCGCGCGCGGCATCCCGCTGGGCCGACCCATCTCCAACACCCGCGTCTACGTGCTGGACGGGGCGGGGGAGCCGGTGCCGGTGGGGGTGGCGGGCGAGCTCTTCATCGGGGGCGCGGGCCTGGCGCGGGGCTACCAGGACCGCCCGTCGCTGACGGCGGAGCGCTTCGTCCCGGACCCGTTCGGCGGCGAGGCGGGCGCGCGGATGTACCGCACGGGGGACCTGGCGCGGTGGCGGGCGGACGGCACGCTGGAGTTCCTGGGACGCACGGACCACCAGGTCAAGGTGCGCGGGTTCCGCATCGAGCCGGGCGAGATCGAGGCGCGGCTGGCGGAGCACCCGGGCGTGCGCGCGGCCGTCGTTCTCGTCCGGGAAGACGCGCCGGGGGACAAGCGGCTCGTGGCGTACGTGGCCGCGGACGAGACGTCGTCGGCCGACGCGCTGCGCGCGCACCTGGCGGAGCGGCTGCCGGACTACATGGTGCCGGCGGCGTACGTGCGGCTGGACGCGCTGCCGCTCACGCCCAACGGCAAGGTGGACCGCCGGGCCCTCCCTGCGCCGGAGGGCGACGCCTTTGCCGCCCGCGCGTACGAGGCGCCCGTGGGCGAGACGGAGCAGGCGCTGGCGGACGTGTGGGCCGAGGTGCTGGGCGTGGAGCGGGTGGGCCGCTGGGACAACTTCTTTGACCTGGGCGGGCACTCGCTCCTGGCGGTGCAGGTGGGCTCGCGCGTGCGGCAGGCGCTGGGCGCCGAGATCCCCCTGCGCGAGGTGTTCACCTCGCCCGTGCTGGCGGACCTGGCCCGGGCCATCGAGGGCGCCACGCGCGCCACGCTCCCCGCCATCGAGCCCGCCGACCGGGGCGGCCGCCTCGCGCTGTCCTTTGCCCAGCAGCGGCTGTGGTTCCTGGAGCAGCTGGGCAACCTGGGGAGCACCTACCACATCCCCTACGGCGTGCGCCTGCGCGGGGCGCTGGACCGGGACGCGCTCGTGCGGACGCTGGACCGGATCGTCGCGCGCCACGAGGTGCTGCGCACGGGCATCGTGGTCGTGGACGGCGAGCCCGAGCAGCGCATCGCCCCCGCGGAGGGGAGCCGGTTCGCCCTCGTGGAGCACGACCTGTCCGCGCAGCCGGACCCGGACGCCGCGCTGGCCCCGCTGCTGGTGGAAGAGGCCCGCGCGCCCTTTGACCTGGCCGGCGGGCCGCTCGTCCGCGGGCGGCTGGTCCGCATGGGCGCCGACGACCACGTGCTGCTCGTCACCATGCACCACTTGGCCAGCGACGGCTGGTCCATGGGCGTGTTCGTCCGCGAGCTGGGCGCGCTGTACACCGCGTTCCGCGCCGGCCGGGGCGATCCGCTCCCCCCGCTCCCCACGCAGTACGCGGACTACGCGGCGTGGCAGCGGCGCTGGGTGGAGGGCGACGTCCTCCGCACGCAGGCGGACTACTGGACGCGGACGCTGGGGGGCGCGCCGGAGCTGCTGGAGCTGCCTACGGACCGCGCGCGCCCCCGCACGCAGGACTTCACGGGCGGCTGGATGCCCCTGGGGCTGGACGGGGAGACGACGGCGGCGCTCAAGGCACTGGGGCGCCGGCACGGGACGACGCTGTACATGACGCTGCTGGCGGGGTGGGCCGTGGTGCTCGGCCGTCTTTCGGGGCAGGACGACGTCGTCATCGGCAGCTCCATGGCGGGGCGGGGGCGCCGGGAGATCGAGGGATTGATCGGCCTGTTCGTCAACACGCTGGCGCTGCGGCTGGACGCATCCGGCTCGCAGACGGTGGCGCAGCTGCTGGGGCGTGCCCGGGCGCGGGCGCTGGAGGCGCAGCAGCACCAGGACATCCCGTTCGAGCAGGTGGTGGACCTGGTGGACCCCGTGCGCAGCCTGGCGCACACGCCGCTCTTCCAGGCCATGTTCACCTGGCAGAACGCCCCCGGCGCGAGCGGCCTTTCGCTTCCCGGGCTGCGGACGGAGCGGGTGGCCGCCGGGTCCGGGCGGATGCAGAGCAAGTACGACCTGTCGCTGACCCTGTGGGAGGCGGACGGGGGAATCACGGGCGGCGTGACGTTCGCCACGGCGCTCTTCGAGGCGTCCACGGTGGAGCGCTGGGTAGGCTACCTGGGCCGGGTGCTGCGGGAGATGGCGGCGGACCCGTCGCAGCGGCTGGACCGCATCTCCCTCATGCCGGAGGACGAGCGCGCGCTGGTCGTGGAGGAGTGGAACCGGACGGAGGCCGCGTACCCGGCGCAGTCGTGCCTGCACGAGCCGTTCGAGGCGCGGGCGGCCCGCACGCCGGACGCCGTAGCGCTCGTCTCCGCCACGGGTGAGCGGATGACGTACGGGGCGCTGAACCGGCGTGCCAACCGGCTGGCGCACGGGCTCCGGGCACGGGGCGTGGGCCCCGGCGTGCGCGTGGGGCTTTGCGTGGAGCGCGGACCGGCCATGGTGGAGGGGGTGCTGGGGATCCTCAAGGCGGGCGGCGTGTTCGTCCCGCTGGACCCGGGCTACCCCCGCGAGCGGCTGGAGTACATGCTGGCGGACAGCGCCCCGGCGGCCGTGCTGGCACAGGGCCCGGTGATGGCGAACGTCGGCGCCACGCTGGCCGGGCTGGGGCGCGACGTCCCCGTGCTGGAGCTGGACGCGGCTGCGCCGGCGTGGGCGGACGCGCCGGAGAGCAACCCGGAACGCGGCGGGCTCACGCCGGAGCACCCGGCGTACGTGACGTACACGTCCGGCTCCACGGGGCGGCCCAAGGGCGTCCCGTCCATCCACCACAAGGTGCTGAACCTCGTCCACTGGTACGGGCGGGAGCTGGGGCTCACGGAGGACGACGCCGTCCTGCTGGTGATGTCGTTCAGCTTCGACGGCACCTACCGCAACCTGTTCGCCCCGCTGTTCGCG
>NZ_DASURI010000670.1:0-13556 GCF_036280135.1 Longimicrobium sp. | reverse complement strand
GTCGCGATGTCTCAGCGGGGCGTGCGCTTATGGCAGATCGGGTAGCGTGCGGGAAGTCAATTCCGCACCTCCTCGAAGAGGTTGAGGCAGGTTGGACGGTCCTCGTGCGCGACGAGCTTCGCCGTCGGCAGGCACTCCGCGCGTGGCGCACGGTGGAATGGGACCACCGCGCCCGCGCCCCCAAAGGATGGACATCCTTTCACACCTTCGTGCAGGCGCTGCAGGAGGATCCAAAGGATCGAGCGGCGGGGTGGCTCCTCGCACGAGTGGCTTTCGACCGACTTCAGGAACAATCCGTTCGCGCTGTCGGCACCGAGGTCCAGGAGCAGATCCGGGTTTATCCGCGCGAGCGCCAGAGTGCGTTCCTTTCCCATACCATCCGCTCCCTGATCGCGTGCCGAACGCAGGCGACCGTTCGCCTCGCGATTTGGCTTCGATGCGCCAGCGCGCTGCAAAGCGCTCCCCGAGTCGTGGAGGCGCTGCTGAACGGGCTGTGGGAAGCCCATCTCCTCCCAGGCGGTCCTGGTGCTTCCGAAACTGTTCGGCGAAGGGCGACCAGCGTTCCGAACTGTGCCGGGAATGCCGACGTGGAAGCGCTCTGCCTGCGAGCGATCGCTCGCTACGTGGCGACCGGAGGAAGCCGCGGAACGGCGTTTCTGACTCGAATTAAGGGGCTGGAGAGCGCAGCACGGACGCTGCCGAGTTGGCTGGAAGAGTTGCCGCTGCAAGATCCCACGGCGCGTGCCTGGATGGAGGCCGTAATAGAGACGTTTACCGAAGATGCGTCACTTCCGAAGCCGGAGGTGATCAGCTGGTTTCTCTTTCATCTTGAGCCAGCCGGCTCCGTGGTGCCGGGGCGGGTCTGGGGGACGCCCCACTGGGCACGAGCGGCCCTGTCTCTGGAGGACGATGGGGCGGTGGCCATCTATCTGGCCCGTGTGGCCGTGCCTTGGGAGTGGCTCCTGTCCGCGGCCAAATCGGGGTTCCTGGACGGGAAATCGGATGCACGATGGCAGCAGGTGGCGCGCGCCCTCCCGGAGCCGCGCACAGGAGCGGCGTGGCTGGACCCCCTGGACGATGCCGCCGGGCGGGCGCGTCTCGTGCGGCTGCTCCTCTGCTCCACAACCAACTACGGCGATGGTATAAGCCGGAAGGCGGCTGCCGCCCGAATCCTCGCAGAGAACCGCACCGCACGCATTCCGCTGGACGAGCGGTACTGTCCCGACTCGCAGGTTCTGGCTGCACTTCGCGATCTGGCACTTCCCGGGCCCGGGGCACGCCGTCTGTCGAACGAGGAGCACGCGCTGGCGGGCGAGCTCACGTGGGTAGTGTCGATGCGCCCCTCGATCCGGGAGGCGGATCTGGAGGTACTGCCTTCGCTCGCGCGTCGCGCGGATCCCGACGCGATCGCCCACTGGATGGCGGCGGCGATGCCGCGCGCGCCCAGGGTGGTCGACCTGCTCGCGCTCGGCGTGCTCCGAGCCGCAGTGGACGAACGAGTGAGGACAAACGCCCCCACCGAGGATGAAAGCGCGTACGTCGCTTGGCTCGCCCGCATCCTGACGGGGCGGTGGAGTGCCTTCAGCCAAGCCCGTAGAGAGCGACCCCAGGAGATGGCAGACCTCCTCGACCGATGGTTCGATCCGTACATGCCCCGGCCGACGGCTCTCCTGTTGTGGGAACTGCGGGAGCCTCCTACTCCCCGTCCCCGATCCTCGATACCGCGTTCGCGGATGGTGTTTCTGAAGAGCCCCGCACACGTTCCGGGAGGGAGTCAATGAGTGAGCCTCCGACGCAGGTCGAGACGCTGACGGCCAGCGAGATCGAAGCGGATGACCGCGAGCGCCTGGACAAGATGCTGAACGTCGTGGAGATCGACGTCAGCCCCGATGCGTTCCAAGACCCGCAACGACAGGCGAAGCTGGAGGTAGAGCTGGAACAGTTCGCGAAGAAGGTCGGGCCGCTCCTTGGAATCGCGGGAAGCTCGCGGCATGGCAAGACGGTCCTGGCCATCATGTGGAACGCATACCGGAAGAACCGGAGCGTTCGGCTCGACTACCTTCACCAGCGGACGGCGCGCGACCGGGTCTTTCTTCGGCCTGTGTGGGGCGACTCGAGCCAGGGGAACAGGACGCGTGCGGAGGCGCTCCCTCATTTCGGCATCATGGATCTCTCCGGAGAGAACCTTGATGCGCTCGTACACGAGGAGTTCGCCGACTACTCGGATCTGGACGCCGAATACTCCCCGGAGACGCAGTTGTACATCGAGAAGGTGCTGTGGCGGATGGCGCAGAAAATCCAAGGACTCATCCTGACCATCTGCTTCCCGTTGCTGTGGTACCCGTCGAACAAGGAAGTCCTGGATGAGGAGCACATCCCGCTCGGGCTGAGGAACGCGGCTCCCGACGTGCCCATGCGAATCAATCAAGAGATGATGCAGCGGGTCCTACACGTCGTGTACCTGGCACGCGCTCGGTTGAGGGGAGCGCCGACGCAACCGCCCCGCAACGAGGATGAGTTGCTGCACGTCGAGTCGGACTGGCCGCGAATCGATATCCCGGTGTTCGTCGCGCTGACCAAGGCGGACCTGTTCCCGCGGCTCGTTTCGCCCCTCGACGCGCCCGACCGAAACTGGGCATCCCCAGCGAAGCTCCTGCGGAGCCACATGCCGGAACTCTACGCCGACCTGCACCGCCTGACCCGAGACTTCACGGTGCAGTACGTCCACACGCTAGACGCCATCGAGATCAAGGGCTCGGGGCCGGGGGTGCGGTACGATGCGGTCGAAATGGAGGTGAAGCGCAGCGATGCAAAGTTGGTCGGAGGTGAGGCGCTGGACGAGTTCTTCGGGCGTTTTCCGTGGGAGAGGAGCTGGTTGCCGGCGCGCTGGTTCCTCCCTCGACCGAGCGACTCTGCTTGGGGTGACAAACGGAAACCCGAAACAACGAACCGCGAACCTGGCCGCCGCTGAGTACCTCCGCCGAGCCACTTAGGAGAACCCCGTGAAGGCCAACCCGAGCCAAAAATTCCGCACGCGGTGGCAGTCTGCGACCCGCGCCGCGCGAGAGTGGCTGTTCGCAATGTTGCCGCCGCCGCTACGCCGAAGGGTGCTGCGGAACCGGTGTGCACCGAGATGGGTGCGCCGGATTCGCCGGACCGTGACGTTGGTCATCCTCGCGGGTGTGGTCTACGGGGAGTGGCTGATCCTGCGCAGCCAAAAGCTGGAGCACGCGCTCACCTCGACCCGGTCGCTGTATGTGAAAAGTGACTCAGGCGAGGCGATCTTCGCCTCTGCATTACAACACACCTGGGACTACGTCACACGAGCGCAGAGCGGGATACAGGAGCAACTCGCCGGTGGATCGGCGGAACCCTGGGGGCACTTCCTGAGCCTGGCCGATCCACCGGCGATCTGTGCCATGGGGGCCCCTGCCTCCACGGGTCTCAGAAGCCGGTTGCTGGTGCTTGATACGGAGATCGGTCAGGACCCCGGCGGGTCGAGAGCTCGAGACGCGGTTCGAGCGCTCGATGATTTCGCCACCCAGGGGCCGGACGAAGCCTTTCTCCGGTCGTATGCGCGTGCGCGTGCCTTTTTCCTCCAGGGAGACCCCCGCTCGGCGGAAGGAGTCTACATCAACGAGATTGTTCCCGAACTCGACCGGAAGGAGCACGGGTGGCCTGAAGTGAACCTCCCCGCCACAGAGGCCAGGAGGCGACTCCTTTCCGGTGAGGCCGAGCCGGCGCGCACGGCCGCGGCGGTTCTTGCGCGCTATCTGGGCGCGCGCATCGCGCTACTGAACAACCCGGCCGAAGCAATCACTCACTTCCGCTACGCAGTAAACCACTCAAACCACTTCGTCGACGACGGGCCGCACGCATACGGGCATCTCGCACGGCACGAGATCCCGTTATACGCGCTTCGCTGCGCCTCAACGGACTCGACGCATATCACCACGGTTGATCTGCTTACGGGGCTGGCGAGTGCATACTTGGACGTGGACAGCGTAGTGGGTTCGCGAAATTCGCTCCATCGAGCGCTGCTGCGCGGCACGCAGTACCCTGCTCCGGAAAGGAGCGCGCTCCTGCCCGTACTGCGCTACGGTCTCGAGCAGACCGCCCCCGGGAGCGCACCGGCGGGAGCGGACACGTTCCCGAACGGTCTGCTCTGGGCTGTATCCAACGTTCACGGGATGCTTCTCGCGAATCAACAGGCGCCGGATCCAAGAGTGGAAACCGTGGGCGCGGCCATAGCACTGCGGGTTCTGCGGCGACCCAACTATGTACAGGCGCTGACCGCGGAGCACGTGGACCTCTGCGCGATGCTCGTCAATATTGAGCGCGGCCTAAATACGAGGCCGTTCCAGGATCGCCTCGAAAGCGGAGATCTGGCCCCCTTGGACTCCACGCAGGCCGCCCTGATCATCGAGACTACGAAATTCCAGCACCACCTCTGCTCCGGCGCGTCAATCCCGTCGCCGAAGATGAGGAGCCAACTGCTGCTCGTAGCGGGCTCTCGACTCAATGGAGGGCTGCCTGCATCCGTGGAATCGATTCGCCTGAAGATGGAGAGCGCGGCCCGCAGCAGAGAAGAGCGTCCGTTCCGACGACCGCTACGGCAGCTCTCGAGCCTGAGGAGGACTCGCATGGACGGTGATGGCGACTTCCTCCGGCGGTGGCAGGAAGCGCTGCTGCGCGACCCGGCGTATCGGATTGGCGACTCGCTGAGGCTGCGTCTCGCTGACCGGGGGGCGCAGGAGGCCTCATCCGATCTGGCTCCGACCCTCAACGCTTACTATCGACTCGCCCGGGGAGCAGCCCTCTCGCCTGCGGAGATGCTTCCGCCGTACTCGTGGAACGACGTGGAGTATGTCTTCGAAAAATCCGGGTGGGTCTCAGCGAGGTTCGGTTCCCCGGTCGGATGGGGGTTGGTGCTGCTCGTTGCCTGTGGAATGATCGTGGTCCTGTTCGTCAATCGAGTCATCCTGTTCGTCTGGCGCCGTCGTCTGGTGGCCACCTCATCCTATCAGCGGGAACGAGGCGGATGGCCACCTCTTCCGAAAAAGTCAGGTGAACGCGTCGCAACGCCGCCTGGTGCAGAGCAGATTCATGTAGCCTCCTCACAGACGTCCCCTCCTTCCTCCTGACGCGAACTCACCCGCATGGGATTGCTTCTGCTCGGAATCGGCCTGGGTGTTGCCGGCATTGTCTGGCACTCCATCCAAGCTGAACTCCCACCGGTGCGTCCGCTCCGCCTCGCCGCGGTCGGGATCCTGATGTTGATGATTTTGCTGGCAGTCTGGACCGCCCACTCGCGCGCAGACCGCTATCGGATCACGATGTTCGGCGCGCGCTTTCCAGTACTGGACACAGCTGGCATCTTCGTGACTCCGAATTTGCAGCTCGGTGGTGACGCGGATTCGTCTGATCTGTACGTCCCAGGTCGACTGCCCGCTCAGTTGGCGCGGCTGGAGATTCGGCTGGATACGCTCAGCCGGGTTGACCGCGTCGTCCTTGTCCCTATTCCGGACGTGGGCGTTGCGACCTTGGTTCGCGAACCAACCGAGCAGAACTGGCACATCGTCGGTAGCCGAGCCATAGATCCCAGGACTCGGGTTACAGTTGCACTTCTCAATGATAGCCTGACGCTTACCGCGGAGCCCCTCTCTCGGCCCTGGAACGAGCCGGTACGGCACCGAATCCGCGATCTCGCCAGCGGACGCACAGTTGACCTCCCCCTGATGGAAGGAGCCCGTCCCTGGGTCCGTTCCGGCCGCGACCCGTTCCGGCGTGTTTACCCGCTCGCGGACGTGTTGCTGGAGCTGGACTCGGCGAAGACCGCGCCGCCAGCCCTCCTGTCCAGCTTCTTCTACTACGACAACAATATCTTACGACTCGCCGACTTGGACTCCGAGCTGAGTACGCTCCCCGCGGGAACGGCCGACACGGCGGTCGTCTGGCGTGTGGGAGAGGGGAGCCAACGGGTCGCGCTGGCGCTGCCCCCCACGATGGACTACCGCTCGTACCGCCTCACCCCGCCCGAGCGGTACGGGATCCGCTTGCTCCAGTCGATGCGGGTGGACGTCATCGGGCGATGGATCGATGTGTATCCGCTACGACCGCGAATCTTCACGCTCACGGATTCGGTGCTCGAGAATCTGAGCCTCCAGGCGAATGGCAAGCCCCAAAACGTCTGGCGGATTCGGCTAACCGCTAACCCGCAGAGTCTGGCGCGGCGGGCGCTGTTCCTGGGAGAGGTGGGGAACCCGTTGCGCGGTTCAGGAGAAGCCGAGTTGTCCCTTCCACACTCAGCCCGTGATGAGTCGTTTGACGTGCGTACGCCGGGAGGAGTAGCGCAGTGGACCCTGGGGAGCCCTCTCCCGCTCAGCCGCGCCGACGGTCCCGCGCTGTTGATGCGCGTGGACCGCCATGCGTTCGATTGGGCTCTCGTGTTCGGATTGGTCGGCGTCTTCGCGCTCGCGAGCGCCGCCTTCGTGTTCCCGCAATCGGCCGCAACGTTCGCGCTCGCACTGGTCGGCCTCGGGCTGGCCTCGACCCGGCTGCTGCTGGGGATGGGAGCGTTCCTGGCATCTCCATACGCAGACTCCCACCCTTCCACTCTGTGGATCGTACCCCTTGTCCCTTGGACTGTCGTGCTGCTGGCAGACGCCGGACGTTGGATGGTCATCGGCCCGGGAGGCATACGCGGGTGGCTCCGCATGCTCATGGCGCCCGAGGAACGGAGAGTGGTGAGTGGACACGCAGTAGTAGGAGGCCTGATCGCGTGCCTCGGCTGGCTGATCACTGGTCGGTGGATGCTCCCCATGCTGACCGGCGGAATACTGGTACTTGGGGTCGCTGTATCCGCGCCCTGGATCCGTCGCGCGGCCCTGTCCGTGGGGCGCTGGTCCATGGGAGTGCTTGTGGTGTTCACCTTCCTGTTCATCGCCGTACGAATCGGTCTCGGGTTCGCCTGGTATCGGGAGATGATCCCGGTCTTCGGCACGAGACTCGGGCTCAGCATCCTGTACACGCCCGTGCTGACCATCCTGTTGGCCCTGCTCTTGACCCGCTGGCAGGAAGGATCGCTCCCTCGCACGAGCGCCTCGATCAATGCGTGGACCCGGTTGAAGACATGGTGGGCGCGTCGGGAACCTCCGTTGCCCGCCTTGGGCAGGATACTGAACGCCCTGACAGGCGACACCGTCCGGGGACGGCTGATCGCGCTGGCAGGAATTTTGGTCCTATTCCTCGGAATCGCTTATGCCGTGGTCGCTCTGGGTGTGGGCGACCTGGGGATCCTCCTGGTCGGAGGGTCGGGCTCGCTTGTCCTGCTCGCGTATCTGGGCATCCAACTCCCGTCCACGAATCCGGCGCCTGTCCTGACCAGGGCTTTGCTACTCTCGCCCCTGCTGATATTCGTCTTGATCCAGGCCAACCCCTTATTGCTCGGCGGCCCCCGCCTACTCGATGGACTGGAGGGAGAGACGTTGCGTGTACGCGATTGGCAGAACAACGACCTACGCCTGATTGAGCAGCGCATCCCGGAGGCCCTCGTGGACATTGGCCATGAGCGGAGCGAACGGCTCAGCGTCATGAGCGCGATCATGCGCGCCTACACGACTGGAGAGGGAAGCCTCGTGGGGCGGGGCTTTCTCGGCGTGCCCGTCAGCGGAGACATTGCTGTCACGGCGCCTCGAGAGCACGTCCCCAGCGCCTTCATCGCCGCGTACGGGGGCTGGCTGGCGATCGCTGGGACCTTACTCCTCTTGGGGGCGCTGCTCCTTCCCCTGGATCCGTTCTGGCCGAGTTCAGGCGATCCACAGGACCAGAGCAATCGTCGCGCAGCCTGGGCCTGGGCCGGGGTGTTCGGGGTTGTGGGCCTCGTGGCGTGGGCGATCGAAAACGTGCTCATCCACTACGTCGTGGTCGGGACAGCATTGGTGGTGGCGCTCTTGGCCTTCGTCAGCCTCGGCTCCGGGGCTACAGTGGTACCGAGAACTCGCTGGCTGGACATCCCGCCTCGTCCCGCGCTGATCGCCGGGACGGCGCTCCTGACCTTGGCGCTGGCCGGCGTCTACATGATCCTCAGTAACTACGGGATTACGCTCTTCACGGGGAAGAACGTCTATCTGCTGGGCCTCGACTCGTTGAGCGACGTCTTGGAATCGCTCGCCCTGCTCGGCTTGGCAGCGATCACCCTCGAGTATCATCGAGTGCATACTCTCACCGACGCCCGGAGCTCTCCATGAGGTTCTTCGGCTTCCTCTCCGGTTTGCTGGCGCTTGCGCTTGCGGCCACCCTGGTCGGGACGATGCGCCAGCCACCTCCCTTCACCTGGCGCCCGTCCGGTTACCTTGCGGGGGTGGACAGCCTGGTCGTCCGCCCGGGGCTCCTGTTCCTGGTGCAAGCCGGCGACACGATCCCGGGCACACGCCAAGTGGCCTCCCAAGACACCCTGATTTTCGACAGCGGAAGCGCATCACAGGCGGTTCGCTTGTTCTACGAGCAGAGCCGCCTGGCCGAAGATGTCCGTCGATTCAACGAGGATCCCATCGCACCGATTTCCCCGTTCGTTATCGTCAACGGCGTGGTGCGGGGCATCAATCCCGATTTCCACACCGTCCTGATGCCCACCGCCCCGCATCGCGGCTGGTCCGGGGAGGTGCGGGTGCGGGCGCAGGAGCGAGGGGCGACTCTGTACGATGAGCAGGGAATGGAGATTCGGGTACTGAAGCCGGCGAGCGGCGCGACCCGTGGGACAGAGCGTCGAGTTCGGGTCTTTCAGCAACCCCAGATCGTGAGCGGGACGGTGTTCGATCTCGTGGCCAACGACCAGCCGTTCGGGCAGGTTTTCATGATCGGCGAGTCGCCCGTGTACCAGATCCGGACGAACAAAGAACAGCGGGACGATCAGGTGTGGCTGAACGGACGCCTGCTGCGAACGGGCGAGGGCGAGCTGCGCCGGCTGGAGAATGGAGATTGGCTCCAGGCACAGGTCCGCTCACCGGCGCGGGGGTACGACCAGCGGGTTTTGACGGTGGATCTCGAGCAGCGCCACACGAGCGCATCGTTCATGCGCATCCGAGGCCCCGGACCTGCGGACCGGGAACGTCTTTACCCGATCGAGGATCTCCGCTCGGTCTTAGAGCCGTTCGCCTCCGCCATGACGAGGTCTCTGTCGGCACGCGCGGAACAGGGTCTGGGGACCCGCGACGTCGGAGCGCTCGACGTACAGATGGGAATCGACCTGGAGACATCGGAAGCGCTGGTCCGAACGCTGCGGATCGTCTGCGACTCCATCCACGTGCGGTCGACCCGTCCGAAGGGCCTCTCTCTCACCGTGATGGATGCCTTTACGGGAGAGGTCCGGGCTCTGCCCAGCTGCCCGGATGACGCGATTCTGCAGCGGTACCCGTCGATCCCGGAGGCTACCCGGAACCGGCTCTCGCGCAATCAGAACCTCGTGAGTCACCCGGTCGGCTCAGCGCTCAAGCCGTTCTGGGCTGCCGCGATGGCGAGCATGTACCCGACCCTGCTGGATCTCGAGGTCTACGGGGTGTCTGGCAGGGAGGTCACGGATGTCCTCGGGTGCACGGTGGCCGGATACGACAACAGCCATGGAAGAGCCGACTGGATCAAACTGGAGGAGTTCATCCAGCACTCGTCCAACTACTACCTCGTCCAGATGGCCTCCCTTGGAATCGTGCTGGGACGCGCCGAGCAGGCCCACCCCGGTATTTGCAGCGGAGGTACGGACCCAAACCGCATCGCGACCTGCCTCCCCCCCCGCACGGGCCGACCGAGTAGACTGCGGCTAGGCGACGGTTCCGTGCCAATCGAGGCGATACT
The DNA here is from genome assembly GCF_036280135.1 of Longimicrobium sp. GTDB lineage: Bacteria > Gemmatimonadota > Gemmatimonadetes > Longimicrobiales > Longimicrobiaceae > Longimicrobium. The sequence continues at coordinate 3,707 of NZ_DASURI010000670.1, read as the reverse complement.
CGCGGGTGTTCCACAGGGACCGACCTGCCAGCAGGTGACGAGCCTGCACCGACTCTGGGCGCCCCAGGAAAACTTCCGCGCGCTAACGAATGGGCTCGTACTCGGGAACCCCGGCACCGGCACTCGCAACAACCCCCTGCAGGGCTGGGAGGAACAGGGGTATCACCTCGAAGTATGGGACCCCGTACTGCAGGCGTTGACAAGCGGGGCCCGGGGGCCGGACTCGATGGTGCTCCGTCGGCCGTTCATGGACGTTTCTCCTCCAAGGGCGAACCTCAAGCTTGACCTGGTGAATGATCTGCGGACGCAGTGGGTCTCGATGCTCCTCGGCGGCGAGAAGAGTCGCTGGACCAACGTATCTCTCACGGCCGCGATGGCCCGGCTCATGACCGGGCGCGACGTGACCCCGTTGCTCGCCACATCCCCTCAAGCTGCAACGCGGCCGGCCACCCAACGGTTAACGGAGCGCATGCTCCACCCTGGCGTGCGCAGACGCGTCCTGCACGCCATGGAGCTTGTGGTCGAGGGAGGCACGGCGGCAGCGCTGAGTGACAACGTCCAGAATCTTCGGACCGCGTTCGATCAGGCAGCGGGGGCCGACCGCGTGGAGGTCTACGTCTTTGCGAAGACCGGCACGCCGACGGTACCGGTGTATCCGCAGACGCAGGCGATTCAACCGTACCAGCAACTCCTCGCGGCGGGACTCCGGTGGAACTCGGTAAGCCGGGCTTTCGAGCGTCCCGGATACGTGCAGCGCCTCCTGGCCCGGATGCCCGACCAGGCGGACCTCTTAGATCGCATCGAGAGAGACCCCGACGACTACGTATACGCACCCGACACAGACCCCCATGTGCCGGCATTGCTGTACTTCGATCGAGCGGGAAACCTCCAGGTGGCCCAGTTTGGACAGGCGGTGCGGAACAACGGGGCTGCATTGATCGTCGGGCTGCTCGCTGTTCCGAAGCAGACACAGGGGCGGAGTCGGTCGTCGCAGGAGCCGGATTGGGTGTCCAACTATGCGGACGATGGGTTGTGGCGACGAATCAACGAGATCCCTCCCGTGGGATTGCTGAACCCTGCGACCGCGGTGGGGATCACCATCGCGATTTACCAGGACGATCTGCCGCGGCCTGCCACCAGTGAACACGCCGTTCGGCTAATGGAGAGGGTCTTCCCGGAAATTCAGGATCTCATGATCCGGGAGTGGCTGCGGAAGAACCCGCGTTGACGCTGCCTCAGGCCGGAACCGCGGCCCGGCGGCGGCTCGCCGCCCCGACCGGAAGAGAAGCTATGAGCGCCCACCGAACCACGAGTCGCGTGCCCGTGGAGCCGTGGGCGCCATCCCGTTCCCTGACCAGACGGCGCCGATCACCTGCCGCGGCCCCCAAGCAGTCCCGCGGCGCTGCAACGGTCCGAGGGGGATGCCATGTATTTGGAGCCAGCCTCGCATGCTGGGGAACCGCCCTTGGGAAAAAACAGTGCCAAAAAACAGTGCCCAAAACAGTGCCGGTTATGGCGAGCGCCACCGAGCGCCATCGGGCGCTATCGGGCGCTATCGAGCGCTATATGTAGGCAAAACCCGTGTTCTGGCGCTCTATGGCGCTCGGTGGCGCTACTTTCACGAGCCTGATAAGCGTGAGGTCGGCCGTTCGAATCGGCCCAGGCCCATATCATAAGCAAAGCCCCCGCAAGCATTTCGCTTGCGGGGGCTTTGTTCGTCCGGCTCCGTGGTACCCAAAACAGTACCCGTCAGACAACCTCCCTCACGCGATTGCTCGCGATTCGTGCCGCGGGAGGTGCGCACGAACCGGGGCCCGCGTCCCGGGCGCGCTTCCCCGATCGCCAATACTTAGGCATTGACAGAAGTATTCGTCGTACTGTAGAATCCCATCGTCAGATCGGATCACCCGAGCATCCGGAGGGTGGGGAATGGCCCAAGCCGCGGCTGACGAAGTGTTTCACGCCCTGTCCAACCCGACGCGGCGCAAAGTCCTGGAGCGGCTCTCGCTCGGCCCCGCCACGGTCAGCGAGCTGGCGGCGCCGTTCGACATGCAGCTCCCCTCGTTCGTGCAGCACCTCTCGGTGCTGGAGCAAAGCCAGCTGGTCACGTCGTCCAAGCGGGGGCGAGTGCGGACGTACGAGATCGCGCCCGAGCGGTTCAGGGTCGCCGAAGACTGGCTGGCCGAGCGTCGCCGGCTGTGGGAAGCGCGACTGGACCGGTTCGATGCGTACGTCAAACACCTCAAGGAGAAGGAATCAGAACCATGAGCGAGCAGGTCACCTTCGATCCCAGGCTCGACATTGCCATCGAGCGGTTCATCGACGCGCCCGTGCGGCTCGTCTGGGAGGCGCTGTCCAGGCCGGAGCACCTCAAGGAGTGGTACATGCCCCGGGACTGGGGGCGCGTGGCGCACGCCGAGATGGACCTGCGGCCGGGCGGCATCCTCCGCATCGACATCGCGGTGGCGAACGGCCAGGACGTCCCCAACCTGGGCTGCATCCTGGAGGTGGTTCCCATGGAGCGGCTCGTGTGGACCTCCATGCTGTTTCCCGGCTATCGCCCGGCGGTCTTCGACGACGTTCCCATCACCGCCATCATGTCGATGGAACGCGTGGGAACCGGCACACGCTACGTGTTCACGGCGCTGCACCGGGATGAGGCCGACCTCGAGGCGAACAGGACGTCCGGCTGGCTGGAGGGGACCGAGATCGCGCTCGATCAGTTCGTCGCGCACGTGATGTCGATGAGCGCGCAGGTGGAGGCGACGAGATAGTCCACGGCGATTCGGGCGCCCTGGACGAAGCCCCGCAACGGATCCCGTTGCGGGGCATTCCTTTGTTCCCGCCGCGGCGCCGGGCCTGGCTTCGAGACGATTTGCTGCGATTTGGGGCGGGATCGGTTGCCAGGGAGTGCAAATTGGTATATCCTTCGGGTCCGGTCCGTCCGCCGCGCGCGGACGGACCGGGACACACCCAGACGACATTCCCGACCCACCGACGAGCACGCCGGAGACGTCGCCCGCACCCTCAGGTGCGCGGGCGGCGCGCGATCCCGCGTATCCGCGCGAGCCTGCGCGGGGGCGCGCACCTCCCGTCCGTCGCGTCCGCCCCGGCGCGCCCCCCAGCGCCCGGCCCGTACTCCCCCGTTCTGCCTGCCCGGAGTTCGCCGTGATCCGCAAATCCCTGCTCGCCTCCGCCGTCCTCCTGCTCGCTGCCGGCTGCAGCGACGGAGGCACCCCCGCGCGGGTGGCCACCGCCGTTTCCGTTACCCCCGGCAGCCTGCAGCTGGACGCCGTGGGCGCCACGCGCATGGTGCGCGCCGTCGTCAACGACCAGGACGGCAAGCCCATGACGGGCGCCGCCGTCACCTGGGCCTCCAGCGCCGGTTCCGTCACCGTGGCCAGCGCGGGCGGCGACAGCGCCATCGTCACGGGCGCGGGCAACGGCTCCGCCACCATCACCGCCACGGCCGGCGGCGCCTCGGGCACGGCCACGGTGCAGGTGGCGCAGGTGGCCACGAGCATCGCGGCCGCGGGCGGCGACGCGCAGACGGGCGCCGTGGCCACGGCGCTCCCCAACCAGCTGCAGGTGGTGGTGCGCGACCGGCTGAACGCGCCGGTGCCGGGCATCACCATCTCGTTCACGGTGCAGGGCGGCGGCACCGTCACGGCGCCCAGCGCAGTGACGGGCGCCAACGGCGTGGCGTC
>NZ_DASURI010000669.1:0-11069 GCF_036280135.1 Longimicrobium sp. | reverse complement strand
CCGCGGGATGCGCGCGGCGCTCCGCGTAGTAGTGCGCGACCAGGTGGATGGCGTCCGACAGGCCGATGACCAGCACCAGCATGGGGAGGATGCTGGTGACCTGTGTGAACGGCTGGTCCGTGAGCACGAACAGCCCCGTCGTCATCACCGAGACGATGACGGGCGGCACCAGCGCGATGGCCACGGACGCCCAGCGCCGCAGGGCGAACCACAGCAGCACGCCCATGACGACGAACGCGATGCCCAGGTAAACGCCGCTGTCCTTGAGGGTCTGCCGGTTCAGCGCGTCATACACCACGCCGATGCCCGCGTAGTGCGCCGGCCGCCGCGCCCCCAGCGTCTCCCCGACGGCGGCACGCAGGCTGTCCAGGATGTCGCCGCGCACCTCGTCGATGTCCGGCCGCGCGGAGATGCGCGCCAGCAGCGTGGCCGTGGCGCCGTCCGCGGAGAGCAGCCCGAGCTTCTGGAGATACGCGCGTCCCCCCGGCCCCGCGCCGAGCGAATCGGCCATCAGCGCCGGCGCCGTCACCTGGTCGATGCCCTCGATGGCGCGCAGCCGCAGCGCCGCGCGGCGTTGTACGTCCGCCTCGGCGGGGGCCAGCGCGTCGCCGCCGGGCGCGCGGTAGGCGATGGCGACGACCTCGTCGTTGCCGAACTGGCGCTGGAACGCGCGATACGACTCCAGGGCCGGGTCGTCGCGCACGAACCACACGGCCAGCGAGTTGTCCGGCGTGAGAGCCGAGCCCGCGATGGCCAGCGGCATCACCGAGACGAGCAGCGCGAGCAGCGTGGTCTTCGGTCGCCGCGCCACGGCGTGCAGCACGCGGAACAGCCGGCGCTGCGAGCGCATGGAAAGCGTGTGCTGCTCGACGGATGGAGCGGACATGCGGCGGGCGGATGGAGGGGACGCGGTGCGGATGGCGAAGATAGCGGCGTGGCGGACCGGATGCGATACACCGCCGGAGGCGCGAAAGAGCCGGGGCAGGGGATGAGGCGCGTCGCCATCGAGCCCCGGCCGGAGCGACTGAAGTCACCGCAACCAAAGCGGAAAGCCTCGCAAACTGCGCGAGGCTCAACCACGTGAACTCCGCCCCGATGCACGCGCGCCGGCCCATGCTGGGGCAGTCCGCGCAGGCGGACTTCGTGCCTTTCCCGCGGCGAATTCATTCGCTCCGGCGGCGCGATGCCCGCCCCGGTGCACACGCGACGGCGTGCGGCAGGAGCCGTCGGCGCAGGCCGACATCACGTTTCCGGTGCCGCGACTTCAGTCGCCGGGGCTGGGGCCGCGCCGCTCACGAGATCAGGGTGGAGGTGTTTGACTTCCTGAGACTGAGAGGGTGTTGCCAAACCTCGGGCTCGAAAGCGTCATCCTGAGGAGCCGCCGCGCGATGCCTGCCTGGGCTCGGTCCATGGCGGCGACGAAGGATCTTGTATGCGAGACTCAGGGGTGGCTTCGGGGCATGAAGCCGGCCCCGAGGTTTGGACACAAGATCCTTCGGTCGCGCCAAAATCCTGCGCGCGTTCACGTTACGCGCGGCGCTCCCTCAGGATGACGCTCGCTGGGCTTCGTTGAAAGGCAGGTCTAGCAACATCCCCTGAGGGAGCGCCGCCCGGACCTTGCTCGCTCGCTGACCCGTGGGCGCGACCGAAGGATCTACTACGCATTGCAGAGACCCAGCCCTTCTGTCGGTTCCTTGCACGGCAGGCGAGATCCTTCGGTCGGCGCCAGGGTTCTTCGACGCGCAGGGATCGCGCGGCGCCTCCCTCAGGAAATCAAATCATTGTCCCTGTTCCGCATCACACCTCCACGCGGTTCTTTCCCCGCGCCTTGGCCTGGTAGAGCTTGCGGTCCGCGTCGGAGAGCAGCTTTTCGTGGTTGGGCTGGCCGTCGGCCGCGGCCACGCCGGCGCTCAGCGTCACGGACAGCAGGGGATGCACGGTGTGCCACGGGTGCTCCATCACCCGCCGGCACAGCTTTTCGCTGGCGGCCACGGCCTGCTCACGCGTGGCGCAGGGGAACAGCACCACGAACTCCTCGCCCCCGAACCGGGCCACCACGTCGCTCTGCCGCACGTTGGCGCGCAGGATCCCCGCGATGGTCCGCAGCACCTCGTCGCCCACGGCGTGCGAGAAGGTGTCGTTGATGCGCTTGAAGTCGTCCACGTCGCAGATCATCACGCTCAGGGGCTGCGACTGCCGCGTGGTGAGCGCGAACGCCTCGGCCAGGCGCTCGTCCAGATAGCGGCGGTTGAACACGCCCGTGAGCGGGTCGCGGATGCTGATGGCCCGCAGCTCCCGGTTGCTCTCCTCCAGCGCCGCCTTGGCGCGCGCCAGGGCCGCCTCGGCCTCGCGCCGCTCGGCGATCTCGCGCTCCAGCTCCACGTTGCGCAGCCGCGAGATCTCGCGGTCCTTCATGGCGCGCTCCGTGTCGAACTGCACCATCATCTGCGCCATGCGCGCACCGGACTGCGTCTGCAGGTGCTCCAGCATGAGCGCGTGAAAGCGCTCGTGGTGCTCCAGCGCGAGGTCGTACGCGCCCAGGCCGCGGTACGCGCGGCAAAACCGCTCGTGCAGCCACGCCCGGTGCTGCGCGGGCCGTCCCGTGCGGTGGTACAGCGGCAGCGCCTGCTCCAGGGCCGCCAGCGCCTCCGTGAAGCGCGCCTGGCCCAGCAGGGCCTCCCCCATCAGCCGGTGCGCGTCGCCCGCGTACGCCGCGTGGGCGGGGTCGCCCCCCAGCTCGGACAGCACCTCGGCGGCGGCGGCCTCGGCGTCGGTCCACGCCTGGCGCTCCAGCCACACGGTGACGAGGCCCATGAGCCCCAGGGCGCGGCCGGCGGTGTCTCCCTGCGCCTCGTTCATCTCCATGCTGCGGCGGTACACGCGCTCCGCGTACGCCCAGTCTCCCAGCCCCTGCGCCGCGATGCCCATGCGGTACAGCGTGCGGGCGGCGCGCAGGGGAAAGCGCTCGCCGAAGCTCTCCAGCGCCACCTCGTAGTAGGCCAGGGCGCGCGCGTACTGGTCCAGGTTGCTGTAGACGATGGCGATGCCGCCAAAGAGCGAGCCCCGCTCCCACCACCGCTCGTCGTCATCCGCGCCCTCCGGCGACAGCCCCTCGTGCAGCGCCAGCGCCCGCAGCAGCACGGGCAGGGCCTGCACGAAGTCGCCCGTGGAGGTGTGGACGGTCCCCATCATCCGCAGCGCCCGCGCCTCTTCGGCGCGCAGGCCGGCGCCGCGCGCCACCTCCTCGGCCCGGCGCGCGTGGTCCAGCGCCGCGTCGTGCTCGAACGCGGCCAGCAGGCAGGCCGACAGCTCGTTCAGCACCAGGCAGCGCGTGTCCTCATCGTCGTTCGCGGCCTCGCACTCGCGCAGCACGGACTGCAGCAGCTCCCGCGCGAGCGGCGCCGGGTCGCCGGCCGCGGCCAGGCACGCCCCCAGCGCGGCGCGCGCCCGGCGACGGGCGTCCGGCGTCTCCGCCAGCGCGAAGGCGCGGCGGGCCAGGTCCACGGCCTCGGCGGGTGCGCGATGGCGCAGCGCCAGCGCGCGGGTGCACATCTCCATGGTGGTCTCGGGCGAAAGCTCCAGCAGTGCGAGCGCGGGCACCGCGAGCGGGGTAACGGTCTGCATGGGACGGCGCGAGCCGATGCGGGTCCTGGTACGTCCTGCGGGCGAATGGCCGCGGCAGCGAGCGCGGGAGGCAGGGCCGCCTCCGCGTACGCGCCGCCGCGAACGAGCACAGGGAACGCACCTTCTGCACCCCGCGCCCCGCCCGAGTCGCCACGAAATGCAGTTTGTTGTGGATCAACGGCTTATCCGTGTGATGCGGGGATTGTAGCAGATCCATCGTGCCGATGCACCCGGAGGTTCGGATGTCCCATTGGGACGTTTGTGCCTCACATCGGACGGACGGATCGGCAGTGGTGGGGGGCCGATCAGCGCGTAATACGCCGTCGAAGAGGGATCGCGGTCCCGCATCTACATCGTCACGATCGATGAAGAACGGCGCATCATGAGCGATGGTGCGGGACGAGGTTGCTCCTTTTCGGACGATAATGCACATTTGCGTGCCGCGCCTGCGGATGCAGGCCGGATCCGGTCCCCCCCTGGAGCACCCCGATGCGCAAGCTCACGCTGGAAGCACTGACCGTCGAGTCGTTCGAGACCTCCTCGGACCTGCCGCGCTCCGCCGGTACCGTGCGGGCCCACGCCGAGCCCACCCAGGGCTTCAAGTGCCAGACGATCGAGCCGGAGCTGTGCGGCGACACGCACTACTTCGACTGCACGCTCGCCTGCTCCAACGTGGCTTCGTGCATCCCGTGCTGACAGCGGACGGCCGCGCCCGTGCGCTCCCCGTCGGCTGGACGGGCGCGCGGAACCGCGGCGCCGCGCGCCGCACACCGTCCGAAGCACCCCGTCGCCCGTGACCGCGGGCGGCCCCCATCCACCGAAGAAAGAAGCACCATGCGCAAGCTCAAGCTGGAGTCGCTGACCGTCGAATCGTTCGAGACCTCCGCCGATGCGCCGCGGGCGGGCGGCACGGTGCAGGGCCACATCACGGGCTCGCGGTGCCCCTCGTACGGGTGCGTCTCGGTGGACGTGCTGTGCCCGGACACGTTCGAGCCGGCCTGCGGCCCCACGGAGTACCTGGACTGCACGTTCGGCTGCACGCGGGTGAACACCTGCGACATCTGCTGGATCGAGAACACGGCCGACTGCACGGCGTGACCGAACGGCGCGCCGGATCCACCCCCCTCACCAGGAGACACACCATGCGCAAGCTCAAGCTGGAGACCCTGCAGGTGGAGTCGTTCGAGACCGTCGCGCCGCCCCAGGGCGTGCGCGGCACCGTGCAGGGCCACCGCCCCAACACCGACGGCTGCCCCATCGGGCCGGGCACGGGCGTATCGGACTGCGTGATCTGCCAGCCGTTCTCTCAGCAGGGATGCGAGGCGAGCATCAACATCTGCCGCGACACGGAATACCTGGACTGTACCTACGGCTGCACGCGCAACACGTGTGATCCCCACGTGAACAGCTGCGGCGAGTACTGCTGGATCGAGGTGACGGCGGGCGGCTGCACGATCGACGGCTGAACCGAAAGAGGCGCAACGGGGGGATGCCGGTCCGCGGCATCCCCCCGTTTTCATCCCCGCGCCGGATCCGGCCCATCCCCCATCTTCGTCACGAGGAGAAAGCAGATGCGAAAGCTCACGTTGGAGTCGCTGGTCGTCGAGTCGTTCGAGACCACCATGGCCGCGGAGACCACGCGCGGCACCGTGCGGGGCAACGCCGCCACGGACGAGACGGGCCCGTCCGCGTGCCAGATCTGCATGATCTCCGACGACTGGCGGTGCCAGACGGACGCCCCGGAGATCTGCGGCGACACCAACTACCTGGACTGCACCTTCATCTGCTCGGACTTCGAGTCCTGCCAGGCGACCTGCTGATCCATCCGTCCTCGTCTCCCACCGGCGAGCACGCCGGCCGCGGAACACGGCAGCCGGCTCCCGGCGTGGCGCCACGATTTCGGAATTTCCGCCGGGCCGCAACGCGAGCGGGCCGTGACGCACCCGCGCCGCGGCTGCGATTTCCGGATGCGCGTCCGCCCGCCGCCGATACACGAAAGGAGGGGATGCCGCGTGCCGGCATCCCCTCGCGCGTGCCGGCCCGTTTCGCCGGATCCGGCCGGGCTGCAACCTTCGGGCATCCCGCGGTGTCCCAGGAAAAGACGCCCGCCGCGCACCCGCGCGCGGACGAGCTCCGCGCCGCCATCCTGCCGCACCCGCGGCCGGTCCGTCCGCGACCGGCCTCGCTTCCATCCGATCCCTTCGACGCACCCCGCCCGTGAGCCGGTGAGAAACCTCACGCACCTCGCAGTTTTACCGCCTGCCAGTGGAGATCCAACATGGCCAAGCTCAAGCTCGACCTCAACGACGTGTCCGTGGAGTCCTTTCCCACCACCCCGCCGGATCCGCGGTCGGACGGAACCGTGCAGGGGCTGCAGTCCACGCTGCAGTTCACCTGCGTCCCGGGCGGGTGCCTGGGCACGTACGGCTGCGACACCGCGTACTGCTACGAAAGCCAGCAGATCGCCTGCCCCACGGCCACCTGCCAGGCCGGTTGCACCGCCAACTGCCCCACCTATCCCGACCGCACCTGGAACCAGACGTGCCCGGTAACCTGCGACTGGGGCAACGGGTGCGAGTCCACGCAGCCCAACTGCCCGCTCTGAGGTAGATGCCGCGGCCGGCGCCGCCGAACCTTTGCCCCTCTCACCGGCTTTTTCGCCGCGCCGGCCCGGCCTGCCACCTTTCTCGAACGAACGCCGGCAGCCGCGGAATCGCTCCGCGGCTGCCGTCGTTTTCACCCGCCGTCGGGGCTGGGCGGGAGATCGATGGGGCGGGCGCCGTAGCGCAGCCCGTCGATCAGCAGGTCCACCATGCGCTCCGTGTGGCCGGTTTCCACGTCGGGGCCGCCGCCGCACAGGTTGCCCACGGCGCGCAGCAGGTCCACCGGGCGCACGCCGGGGCGGATGGCGCCCGCGGCCACGGCCGCGTCCAGCAGCGACGCCAGCGCCGGCCCCAGGTGCTGCTCGAAGTACGCCGGCAGCGAATCGAACGCCGGATCGCCCGAGTGCAGCGCCGCCGCCAGCCCGCGCTTGGTGGCGATGAAGGCCGTGTAGCGCCGCAGCCAGCCCGCCAGCGCCTCGCCGGGCTCGTGCTGGGCCGCCAGGACGGGCGCGGCGGCGGCGCAGGCGTCCACCTCGCGGCGAAAGACGGCCGCCACCAGGTCCGCCCGCTGCGGAAAGTGGCGATACACCGTGCCCACGCCCACGCCGGCCCGCGCGGCGATCTCGCGCACGGGCGCGTCTACCCCGGACGTGGCGAACACGTCCTTGGCCGCCTGCAGCAGCGTGTCGAGGTTGCGCCGCGCGTCGGCGCGCATGCCGCGCGCGGTGCGGCCCGGCGCGTTCGGATCAGCAGGTATCTTCTCGTTTTTGCCCACGGTGCCCATCCATCCCTTGACTAAACGGAACGATGTTCCGCATATTAGCGGAGCGTTGTTCCGCTTTGATGATAGCGCATCCGGGCGGTTCGGACCACCTGCAGACCACGTATCCGGGAGAAACCCATGCAAGACCAGCCCATCGCCCTCGTTACCGGGGCCAACCAGGGAATCGGCCTCCAGGTCGCCAAGGAGCTTGCCGCGAACGGCTACACGGTGCTCGTGGGCTCGCGCAATCCGCGGAACGGAGAGAACGCCGCGAAGGAGATCGGGGCGAACGCGCACGCCATCCAGCTCGACGTCACGGACGCGGCGTCCATCGCCGCCGCGGCGGAGCGCGTCCGCGGCGAGTTCGGCCGGCTGGACCTGCTGGTGAACAACGCCGCCATCTCCCACGCGGGGGCGCCGGGCACCACGCTGGAGGAGGTGATGCAGGCGGGCCGCGCGAGCGTGGCCTCGCTCGACGAGGTGCGCGCCGTGTGGGAGACCAACGTGTTCGGCGTCATCGCCGTCACGCAGGCCATGCTGCCGCTGCTGCGCCAGGCGCCCGCGGCGCGCATCGTCAACGTGTCCAGCGGCGTGGGCTCGCTCACCCTGAACGCGGATCCCAGCTTTGGCTACCGGCACGGGTTCGGCCCCGGGTACTCCGCCTCCAAGACGGCCCTGAACGCCATCACGCTCGCCTTTGCCATCGACCTGGAACCGGAGGGCATCAAGGTCAACGCCGTGAGCCCGGGCTTTACGGCGACGGCGCTCAACAACTTCCAGGGCGTGGAGTCCATCGAGGAGGGTTCCCGCGCCCCCGTGCGCGTCGCGCTGGAGACGGACGGCCCCACCGGCACGTTCACGGGCCCGGACGGTCCGTTGCCCTGGTGATGCAGCCCTGGGCGTGAGGCCGGAGTCATCCGCTCACGATGAAACGGAAACAGCCGCGGACGGGAGCGTCCGCGGCTGTTTTCATCTCGCCGGGTCTTGTCGCGGCGTGTCATGCCGGATCCGGAACAGCAGTTGTTTTCCTGAGGGGCCCTCGCGGTCTCGACTGTGCACGGACGCGTGCGGCTCCGAAGGATCTTCCCGCCCTGGCAAGGACCCCGGTCCAGTAGCGAAGTCCCTGCCCCGCGAAAGAGATCCTTCGGCGAGGGCTCGTGCGTGAGGCGTGCCCCGCGCGAGCGCCCCCTCCGGGCTCGCGGAGCTCGCCCACCTCCCCCAAAAACCCCTGGGGGAGGTTGTACGGCGCGGCTTCATCCCACAAGGTGCGCGTCGCGCCGGATGACTCAGGATGACGCTCTCCGGGATCCGTTGAAAGCCGGTCCGGCAACACCCTCTCAGGCGGCCGCCTCGGCGAACCCCGTGGACAGGGTCAAGTCCTTCCACCGCGCGATCTCGTCCGACAGCGACTGCAGCTTGGACGCGGCCATGTCGTGGGCGTCCCGGCCCAGCAGCAGGTGCAGGGGCGGCTGGGGCTCGGATGCGACGCGGATGATGGCCGCGGCCGCCTTCGCGGGGTCGCCCGGCTGGTTGCCGCGCATCTGCTCCTCGTGGTACGCCTCGGAGTCGCGCACCAGCGTGTAGTCGTTCAGCTTGCCGGCGGGCAGGCGCAGCGAGCCGGACGAGAGAAAGTCCGTGCGAAAGTAGCCCGGCTCCACCACCGTCACCCGCACCCCGAACGGCGCGGCTTCGGCGGCCAGCGCCTCGGACAGCCCTTCGACGGCGAACTTGGTGGCGCAGTACACGCCCCATCCCGGAAAGCCGCCCACCATGCCGGCGATGGACGAGACGTTGATGACGTGCCCGCCGCCCTGCGCCCGCAACCGCGGCATCACCTGCCGGATGACGTTGAGCGTGCCGAACACGTTGACGTCGAAGTTGGCCCGCGCGTCGCCGTCCGTCAGCTCCTCCAGGGCACCCAGCTGCCCGTATCCCGCGTTGTTCACCACCACGTCGATGCGCCCGAACCGCTCCACGGCGGCGTTCACGGCCTCCGCCACGCTGGCCTCGCTGCCCAGGTCCGCCGCGAGCGGCAGGAACTCGGCCCCGTCGGCGTCCACGGCGCGGCGCAGCCCGGCCACATCGCGCGAGGTCGCCGCTACGCGATGCCCCTGCCGCAGCAGCTGGCGGGTGAGCTCCAGGCCAAGTCCGCGCGAGGCCCCGGTGATGAACCACGTCTGCTGGCTATTCATGTCGATGCACCTCGGTACGAGTTGGAGCGCCGGCGCCTCCCCGGCGCCGCGCCCGATAAGGGTACCGGCGTGCGGACCCCCGATCTACGGGATGATCCTTGACGGGCCGTTGAATTCCATTCAATGATCATCCCATGATCGATGACCTGAACGCCATGGTGACCTTCGTGGCGCTGGCGGAGACGAAGAGCTTCCGGCGCGCGGGCGACCGGCTGGGCGTGACCGCGTCGGCGGTGAGCCACACGCTGCGGCGCCTGGAGGAGCGGCTGGGCGTGGTGCTGGCGCACCGCACGTCGCGCAGCATGCACCTGACGGAGGCCGGCGAGCTGCTGTACGCCTCCGTGCGCCCGGCGCTGGAGGAGGTGCGCGCCGCCGCGGCCGCCGTGGGCGCGCTGGGCAGCGAACCCCGCGGCACCCTACGCCTGCACGTGGCGGGTGCGGCGGAAAGCTTTCTCAGCGGCCCGGTGCTGGACGGCTTCGTGGCCGCGCATCCGCACGTGCGCCTGGACGTGTTCGTGAGCGACGAGGCGCTGGACATCGTGGGCTCCGGCTACGACGCCGGCGTGCGGCTGGGCGAGGTGATCGACGTGGACATGATCGCCGTGCCGCTGGCGGGCGACGAGCGGCTGCTGGTGGTGGGCGCGCCGTCGTACTTCGCGCGGCATGGCAGGCCGATGCATCCGCGCGACCTGGCGCGTCACGAGTGCCTGAACTGGCGCCCCACGGCCGATGCGCCGGCGTATCGCTGGGAGTTCACGGAGGACGGGCGCGACTTCTCCGTGGCCGTGCCCAGCCGCGTGCTCACCAACCACGTGCCGCTCCTGTTGCGCCTCACCCGCGCGGGACGTGGGCTGACGGTGTACTTCGAGCGGGAACTGCGCGGCGACATCGAGCGCGGCGATCTGGAGGTGGTGCTGGAGGAATATTCCACGCCGTTCCCGGGTTTCTTTCTCTACTATCCTGGCCGGCGCCAGGCCTCGCCGCCGCTGCGCGCGCTGATCGACTACATCCTGGGCTGGCGGCGCAGCGTACGCGACAATCCGCCGGGCTGATGCGCGGATGCGGGGCGGCGAGGGTTGCACGATTACCGCCACATTTACAGCTTGATCCATCCCTGTGAGATGCAGGCCTTCTCGTTCCCCCCGGATCGGAGCCATCGTATGCGCAAGCTGAAGCTAGAGTCGCTGCAGGTGCAGTCGTTCGCCACCACCTCCGCCGCGTCCGCCTCGCGCGGCACCGTACAGGCCCATCAGGACCCGACGCCCGCCTGCCTGTTGTCCCGGGACGGCGGCTGCGTGTCGTGGGACCCCGCGGACTGCATGTACACGGGCGGCGACTGCGGCGTCGTCACCGGCCCCGTCGCCTCCTGTATCTGCTGATCCAGATCGTTCCATCGTGACGACGCAAGCGAGGGGATGCCTGACCGCGGCATCTCCTCGTTGCACTGTCGGTACCTCCAGCACAAGGACTTGGTACGCCAGATTCCGTGGCGTAGATTGGAGCATCAGCGCACGACCGGCTTCGCGCCGCGAATGGAGGGAGTATGAAGAAGATGCCGGATAACGACGCGGGCGACGAGATGCGGCCCGAGTACGACTTCCGCCGCGGAGTGCGCGGCAAGTACGCCGAGCGGTACGCGAGCGGGACCAACGTTGTGCTGCTCGACCCCGACGTCGCCGAGGTTTTTCGCGATCCAGCTGCAGTGAATCGGGCTCTGCGCGCACTCGCCGGCATCATCCGCGACCAGCAGGTGCCCGAACCGGCTTAGTCGGCGCTCACTGAGCAGGCGAGATACAAAGCCAGCCGCGGACACCTGTCCGCGGCTGGCCCGCATGGTGCCGTTGCGCCCCGTCACTCCGTCAGCCGCCGCACTACCTCCGTCGCGCC
>NZ_DASURI010000668.1:0-7705 GCF_036280135.1 Longimicrobium sp. | reverse complement strand
TGGACCTCGCCCGTGCGCCGGGTTGCTCTCGGAACCGGCGCGCACGGGCGGGATCGTGCCGGGTTTCGACCAGATTCTTTGCTCGGTCGGCGCGCAGGGGCCGATGCGTGGGGCCGTTGCAGGCTATTCCCTATTCCCTATTCCCTATTCCCTGTTCCCTATTCCCTGCAGTTTCGGGAGCCTGAGATGAGACCGCGCAACGCACTGCTCCTGCCCCTGCTGGTCCTCCCGCTGCTCCTGCTCACGGCCGGGCCGGCCCGGGCGCAGGCGCCGCCGCCGGGGTTCCGGGAGGAGATCCTGCGGCAGTTCAACAACTCCATGCAAAAGTTCATCGAGCTGGCCGAGGCCATGCCCGAGGACCGCTACGCCTGGAGCCCCGGCGAGGGCGTGATGCCCGTGGCGCGGGTGTACGCGCACGTGGCCCGCTACAACTACTTCTATCCCGCCACGAGCCTGGGCGTCCCCGACCCCGACAGCCTGCACGCCGACGCCACCGAGCAGACGGCGGCCAAGACGGAGGTGGTGGCCCTGCTGCGCCGCTCGCGCGACCACGTGCGGCAGACCGTGATGGCGATGACGGACGAGCAGCTGGCCGCGCCCACGCGTCTGTACGGGCGCGACGTGCCGCAGTGGGCGGTGCTGCTGCAGCTGGTGGCGCACATGAACGAGCACCTGGGACAGTCCATCGCGTATGCCCGGATGAACGGCGTGGTGCCGCCCTGGTCACAGTGATGTCGGGCAGGGGTTGACGGGAGCGCCGGAAACGTTTAGGTTTTTGCTTCTTCACCGGCGCTACGGCGCGGGCGGGGACCGGGAGTTCGGGACGTGGCGCAGCCCGGTAGCGCACCTGAATGGGGTTCAGGGGGTCGCCGGTTCAAATCCGGCCGTCCCGACTAGATGTAAGTGAAGGCCCTGCATCGTTTTGCGATGCAGGGCCTTCGTCTTGTTGTCCGTACGTTGGCGAGTGGATTGGTGAGATTGCGGCACAACGTGCTCTCGGCTACTCGTAAGAGCGACTCGAGGATCGCCTACGGTGCTTCTCTGCCAAGGTACAGGATCGGAGTTGATCGTTGATGGGCGAGAACGTCGAGAAGGCAGGACAGGCCGTGGCCCGTACCCGCACGCTCGCGCAGGTGTATCGACGCTTCGGCGAGGTGGATGTCGCCGAGACGTCGCCGCTGTACGCGCGCGTCGCCATCGCCCTGAGCGAATCCGGCGAGGCGCTGCGCGCCATCGAGGCAGCGCCGGCGCGCAAGCGGCATCCCACGCTGATCCTCGCGGCGCTGCACGACCTTGCCCTCGCCGAACGCGCCCCGGCGCTCGCCGAAGCCTATGCCGCCGCGGATGCCGACGCTGCCGCCCGCGCATCCATCGACACGCTCCTGCGCATGGCCAACGAAGTCGCGGCCATCGCCGCGCGCCGGCAGGTGCGGACGAACGAGACCGGGCGCCATGCCGTGCTGTATCCGGCCATCGCCGGGGCGGCGCACCGGGCAGGCGCGACTGCGGTCGGGCTGATCGACGTGGGCTGTTCCGCCGGGCTCAATCTGAATGTCGCTCGCGTGGGCATCACGTACAGCAACGGGCAGGCGCTGGGCGATCCGTCCTCGCCCGTGCGGCAATCGGCCTCCGTCGTGGGAAAGCGGCCCCTCCCGGCGCGGGCCCTGCCCGAGGTTGTCGCGCGAATCGGCATCGACCTCGATCCAGTGGACGTGACGGACGCGGACGACGCCCGGTGGATGCGCGCCTGCGTATGGCCGGATCAGGCGGAGCACGCCGCGAAGCTGGAAGCGGAGATCGCGCTGGCCACGACCGATCCTCCGCTGCTGCTGCGAGGGAACGCCGTCGAGGTATTGCCTGACGCCTTTACCCGCGTGCCCGCGGACGCGATGCCGGTCGTCATCACGACGTGGGCGCTGTCGCACGTTCCGCTGGAGAACCGCCTGCGCTTTCTGCACCGCCTGGACGAGGCGGCGCGCGGCCGCACGGTGGCCTGGGTGTCTGTGGAGGGGGTCGGCGTGGCGCCAGGGATCCCGACGCTGGGCGATCGTCGCGCGTCCGGCCACAGCATCATCGGCCTGGCGCTGTTCGAGCGCTCTACTCTGTGCGCCGAGGCCGTCGGGCGCTGCTGGTCGCAAGGTCGCATGCTGGCGTGGCTGGCGGATGCCTGAATCCCCGGTAGCGATCGACGACGAGGCGATGCGCTGATCCTGGATGAGAGAAAGGCTCTGCATCGTCGTGCGATGCAGGGCCTTTCGACTTCCGCGACAGGCGGAGCGGAGGAATGGAGCCAGCAATCTTCTCAGTCCTCCGTTCCCATCTACCGCCCCTCAGTACTCCGCGCGGCAGCCGCGGTCGAACGAGGCGCAGGTGTGGTACGTCGCGGGGCAGCTCAGGGGGTAGCCGATGGTGCAGGGCACGGCCACGGCCTCGTTGGCGTGCACCGTCCCGACCGGCAGCGCCTGCGCGCCCGTGGCGAACGAATCGACCGTGAGCGCGTCCAGCTGCAGCATGAGCTTGCGGGCCATGGAGTCCTCCTCGCGTGGATGTATCGACCAACGGTTCACGCCAGGATAGCCACGTATTCCCATCCGCCGCAACCCCGTTCCACCCGCATCGCGCCCTGGCGCGCACTTCAGGCAACTCCTTCTACGCGGCGTCACGCCGGCGCCCTGTCGGACGGGGCGATCCGTGCGCAAATTGCCCTTGGCGCGAGCAACGGCCACGCGCGCTCCATCCCTTCATCCAAAGACCCGACCCGATGAAGCCCGTGCTTCGTTTCGTCGCCGCGCTGGCCGCGGCGGTGCTCGCCGGCGGCGCCGCGCACGCGCAGGCGCCGGAGGTGCTCAAGGTGGATCCGCCCAACTGGTGGGCGGGCCATTCCATCAACCCCGTGCGCCTGCTCATCCACGGCCGCAACCTGGCCGACGCGCGCATGGAGTGCCCGCGGCTGGCGTGCGGCGACGTCAAGGTGAACGCGGCGGGGACGTACGCGTTCGTGGACGTTACCGTGAACGACGGCGTGGCGGCCGGGCAGTACCCGCTCACCCTGCGCACGGGCGGCGGCGCGGCGCGGGTGCCGTTCACCGTCTCGCCCGCGCTGCCGGCCACGGGGCGGTACCAGGGCTTCGGGCCGGACGACGTGCTGTACCTGCTGATGCCGGACCGCTTTGCCAACGGCGACCCGTCCAACGACCAGCCAGCCGTCTCGCGCGGCATTCTGGACCGGTCGCATCTGCGCCGCTGGCACGGCGGCGACCTGGAGGGCGTTCGCCAGAAGCTGCCGTACCTGCGCGACCTGGGGGTCACGGCCATCTGGATGAACCCCATCTACGACAACACCAACACCCTCGACAGCATCGAGATCGCCGAGGGGCAGCCCACCACGGCGTACCACGGCTACCACGCCATCGACCACTACGCCGTGGACGAGCGCTTCGGCGACATGCAGACGCTGCGGCGGATGGTGGACGAGGCGCACGCGCAGGGCATCAAGGTCATCCTGGACATGGTGGCCAACCACACCAGCCCGCATCACCCGTGGGTGCACGACTCGCCCACGCCCACCTGGTTCAACGGCACGGTGGAGCGGCACCTGTCCAACAACTGGCAGATCTGGGCCCTGGCCGATCCGCACGCCACGCCGGAGCTGCGCCGCCCGGTGCTGGACGGCTGGTTCGTGGACATCCTGCCGGACCTGAACCAGGACGACCCCGAGGTGGCGCGCTACATCATCCAGAACACGCTGTGGTGGGCGGGGATGAGCGGCATCGACGGCATCCGCCAGGACACGTGGCCGTACGTGCCGCGCACCTTCTGGCGCGAGTGGATGGCGGCCATCCGCCGCGAGCATCCCCAGATGCGCGTCGTGGGCGAAGTGTTCGACGGCGATCCGGCCAACGTGGCGTTCTTCAGCGGGGGGCGCACACGGTGGGACGGCATCGACGACGGGGTGGACGCGCTGTTCGACTTTCCCCTCTTCTTTCCCCTGCGCCGGGTGTTCGTGGAGGGCAGGCCCCTGCGCGAGGTGGTGCAGATGCTGGGGCGCGACCACCTGTACGAGGACCCGGCGTCCATGGTGACGTTCCTGGGACTGCACGACGTGGCGCGCTTCATGGGCGAGCAGGGCGCCACGCCCGAGGGGCTGCGGCTGGCGTACACCTTTCTGCTGACGACGCGCGGCACCCCGCTGCTGTACTACGGCGACGAGATCGGGATGCCGGGCGGCGGCGACCCGGACAACCGCCGCGACTTTCCCGGCGGCTGGCGCGGCGACCCGCGCGACGCGTTCCAGGCGTCCGGCCGCACGCCCGAGGAGCAGGCCACGTTCACGCACGTGCAGCGGCTGCTGCACCTGCGCGCCCAGCGCGGCGAGCTGCGCCAGGGCCCGCTGGTGAACCTGTTCGTCGCGGATCAGCAGTACGTCTACCGCCGCGGGGCCACCGTCGTGGCGCTTAACAACGACACCACGGCCGCCGAGGTGCGCATCCCGTCCTCGCAGCTGAACGCGGAGGCGCTGGGCGCGGACGTGCTGGGCCGGTGCGCGCAGCCCCGCCGCGACGGCGAGATGACGGTCATCAGCATCCCGCCGCGCGCCGGCTGCGTGTTCTGACGCGCGGCGGATCGGCAGGATAATGAGAGGCCCCGCATCGTCTCACGATGCGGGGCCTTTGTCCGCCATCCGCGGTCCGCCGGGGTTACGACGAGATGCGCTCGGGCGCGCTGGCGAACCACTGCACCAGGCTGCAGGTCTCGCAGATCAGGGCCACGCCGGACCGGTTCATCCAGTCCAGCCCCACCATCGTCGCGCCGGACGTGTTGAACTGGGCTTCGCGCCGGTCGAACCGGGTGCCGCCGCAGTGCGTGCAGGCGATCCTGCGCCCCGCTGCCGCGAACTCGCCCGGGCCCATCTCGGACATCGCCCCGCGGACACCCGCCTTCACGGCATCGAAGAATCTGCTCATCGGCTCCCTCACGTTTGCGTTGCGGACGAACGCCTCATCCACACGGGGAAACGCGCGGAGACAAGCGCCGGTTTCAGCGACGGATGCGGAGCCTTGCGCACGCGAAACCTTTCGATGCGTTTCTGGTCAGCAGGCCGTGGTGCTCAAAAGGCCGAAATGCGCCACGAGCGCATCATCGACACGACGGAGCGTCTCCGCGTCGACCGTCACCGACGTGAGGCCGGCAATCTGGCCCGGGCTGAACGGGAGACGGCGCTCCGAACCGGTGAACAGGCCCGGCACGGCCAGGATCGCCGTCCTCATGCTCCCGGGCAGCGACCGGACCCACGCCGCACTCGACTCGATCTCCCCCTCCTGCGGCTCGACTTGGCCGGAATCGTACACGGGGATGAGCTGCTGGTAGCGGCGGACGCGTGCGTACTCGTCCTGCGTAACCAGCACGGCGAACCGCGCGCCGTCGAGACCGATCTCTACATCGCGGGTAAGCCGCACGATCCGCCCACGCTCAGGCTCGCCGGGTGCGGTTCGCCGGCCCCGACCCTGTCCGATCCCCAGCGCGTCCCTGAACGCCGCCCGGATGCGGGTCTCCGCGCCGTCCGCCCGCCCCACACGGGTGCCGGCTTCTCCCGGAGCCGGAGTGCGCAGCCGGGCTGGATAGAACCGGGAGGATTCCAGCCGCCGGGAGCGGCTGCGCGTCCAGGTCAGCCGGAGGGGCGCCGCGCCGAGATCCGTCTCGGTCGGTTGCGTGGTGCCGTACGCGAACGCCCAGTTCGGAGTCTCCATTCTGGGCGTGTGCAGGAGCAGCCAGGGCCGTTCCAGCTTGACGTCCGCGTCCGGCCGGTCTTCCGGCGGAAGGGTGTGGATGTCTCCGAGCTGGCTCATGCGCCGGCGGAAGACTGCCTTCGTTGACGTCGTGGGCGAGCGGCCAGGTCGCGGTTCACCGCGCGGACGTACTCGTCATGGTCCGCGGGGAAGTGATCCTCCGGAAGCGGCGCGAGGGCGATGGTCCCTTCCTCCAGCAGTTCCGGCCGCATCTGCCTCAGATCCACCTTCACGTTCGGCTCCTCCCGGTTCTCGTACTGCCGAAGGTAGAACTCCCGCATGAGGGAGAGCGGGATCTCCCGCCTGCCGCGGCTCGTGGCAGGCAGATCGCCCCACACCGTCCGCCACGGCTGCTCGCCGTGCGTCAGCGTCTCGAGGAACCTGGCGGAGTGCTCGCCGTAGATGGCCATCACGTCCTCGAGCAGCACGCGCTCCCCGGGCGCAAACCGCGGCCGTCTCCGCGAGCGCGGCAGGCTCTCGAATCCGTGGTCCTTGTATTCCTGGTACACCACGTCCACGACGGGACCGTGCGCCCACGCCTCGACCCTCTCCTCGAACAGGGGCCGGCCGAGCAGCGCCACGGCCCACGCCTGGGCGTAGTAGACCAGCTTCTGGAGCTTGAGGCTCGTGATGGAATCGCCCGCCTTGCGGTCGACTTCGTTCAGGAACCATGCTGCCACGTCGAGTGCGCTGTGCATGCTCACAGGGAAAGCTGGTGATACCGAAATATACCCGAAATCCTGGCGCGTGTCGACCTGCCCGTGACTCGAATTCCCAAAGCTAGTCCGATGCAGACGGCCCCGCACCGTACGCCGGTGCGGGGCCGTTCACGTCCGCGTTGTCCAGCCGCCGTCCCCTACAGGTTGAGCCAGTAGCTGGCCTTGATGAGCAGCACGTTGGTGCCCGGCGCGCGGAACAGGTCCGACGTGTTGCGGCGCAGCTGGAACCGGCCGTCCGCCTCGAAGTCGCTGCGGCCCTGGCTCCACACCACGAACAGCGTGCTGCCGGGACGGTACTCCCACCGCAGCACCGCGTTGGTGTTCAGCTGGCGGATGTTGAAGTCGGGGCTGTTGATGCGGTACGCGAAGCCCGCCGCGTCGTCGCACCCGGCCGCCGTGGGGCGCACGCCGTAGAACACGCCGCCGTCCGCCGTGGCGCATTGGCGGATCTCCTCGCCCTCCAGCGTGCCGAAGCGGCCGCCGAACCCGTCCGCGCGGGGATCATCCACCTCCATGAACCCGTCGTAGTCGCCCGCGCTCAGGAAGGGCTGCGCGTACAGCTGGAACGTCAGGTTGGGCGTAAAGATGTAGTTGAGCCGCGCCGTAAGGCTGGCCGTCGTCTGGTCCAGCCGGCCGAACACCCAGCGGGACGCGTTGGCGGCGTTACGGTCCGCCCGCGTGCCCACGTACTGCCAGGCGCTGGTGTTCCAGGTAAAGTCCGGCCCCAGCTGCAGGTCGAACCGGCTGGACGGGCGGATGGTCACGAACGGGCCGAACGAGACCGACTGGCCGTCCGTCCCCTCCTCCGTCCACCCGGAAAAGTCTACCCCGTACGACACCCGCTTGCGCTTGTCGCTGGTGAACCCGGCCCACGCCTCGTAGCTGGCCGGCGTGACGATGGCCGGGCCGCCGCGCAGCTGCGACACCGACAGCCCCTGGGCGCTGCGCCCCACGCCCCAGTAGCCCGTCCACAGGCTCTTGAGCGTGAAGTTGCCGTTGACGTTGGTGTAGTAGCTGGTGCGGTCGCCGTCCGTCGTCCAGCCGAACACGTTGTTCTGGTACACGTTGAAGCTGCGGAACGGGCCGATGGGCTGGAACCGGTTGTAGCCCACGGACGCGTCCCAGCTCACGCGGTCGGCGGTGCCCAGGAAGCCCGCGTCGTTGGTCTCGAACCCCGGCGAGCGGTAGATGAGCCCCGAT
>NZ_DASURI010000667.1:0-3222 GCF_036280135.1 Longimicrobium sp. | reverse complement strand
CCCACCGCAGCACGGCGTTGCCCCGCAGCGAGCGGACGTTGAAGTCCGGATCGCCCACCACCAGCATCCCCTCCGCCGACTGCGCGTTGGCCGGGCAGGCGACGGACTGCGTGGGGTGGATGGCAAAGCCCCCGTCCAGCGCGCAGACGGTGCCGCGGTCCTGGCCGTAGACGGCGTACTCCGCCTGCCCCGGCGTGGTGAACTCGCGGAAGTCGCGGTAGTCGCCGGCCGCCACGAACGGCTGCGCGAACAGCTGCAGCGACAGCGTGGGCGCGAACGTCCAGTCCACCCGTGTGTCCAGCGAGAACACCGTCTGCCGCAGCTGGCCAAAGACGTAGCGCGCGCCGTAGGTGTCCGTGGCCGACGCGTCCTCGGCCGCGAAGAGGAACTGGTCGGGGTTGCGCTCCGTGCTCAGCGTGGGCCCCACGTTCACCCGCAGCGACGGGCGGGGGCGGTAGTTGACGCTGAAGCCCGCGTTGCGCTGCCATCCGCCCGCCGCGTCGCCGCTCACAAAGGCGTTCACGCCCAGGGTGAGCCGCTTGCGGGCGTCCGTGTCCAGGAACCCGCTCACGGCGTACGAGGCCGGCGACGCCGCCAGCGGTCCACCCCAGGTGAGCCGGTCGTCCTTGGCGGCGGGCGACGCGTTGAAGCTCAGCCCCCCGGACCACAGGTTGTGGAACTGGCCCCACAGGCTGCCGCCCAGGTCCACGAACGTGTTGTCTCCGCCCAGGTTCCACGCCTGCGTGGTGTACACGGCCTGGCTGAACTGGCGGAACGTGCGTCCCGGCTTCGTCACGCGGCGCCCCAGGAACGTCGCCAGGCTGCGCAGGTCCGACCGCGGCGCGAAGCCCACGTCGTTCATCTCGAAGCCGGGCGTCACTTGGCGCAGCTGCACGCTCATGTCCCAGTTGCCGCTGCGCTGCAGGGCCACCGCCGCCGCCGTGCCCGACAGGCTCGTGCGGTCCTCGTCCAGCGACAGGTAGTCCGCGTCCGGGCGCTGGTAGTAGCGCGCGCTGCTGGTCTGCGTGCGGGTGATGGACTCCGCGCTGCCGCTCACCCGGCTGGCGGCCACGTAGCCGCTCACGGTCCACAGCCGGCGGGCCCACGAGTGCTCGAAGTCCATGCCGCCCACGTACGCGTCGCCGCGCAGCAGCGGGCTGAGCTCGTCGTCGCCCAGCTGACGGTGCACGCCCGTGAGCATCCCGCCGACGACGGTGGCGCCGCCGTTCATGTCGCGGCGCAGGCGGCCCGTGAAGTAGTTGGTCAGCGGCTCCACGGGCGTGTCGTGCGTGGTGCCCTGCCCATCCACGAAGCGCGCCTGCTCGCGCTGCGTCACGGCATCCATCACTCCCACCGTCCACCCGCCGGGGATGCGCCCCGTGACCTTGGCGGCCGCCAGGATGGTGCTGTTCTCCGGCTCGTCCACGTACGGCCCCTGGCCCGCGGCGCTGCGCTGCGGCGCCCGGCCGATTCGGCGCGTGTAGAAGAAGTCCGGGCTGCCGTAGCCGTTGAAGTTCTGCAGCTGGCCAAAGCGGAACACGTCGCCGCCTTCCACGAAGAACGGCCGCCGCTCCGGGAAGAACGTCTCGAAGGCGCTCAGGTTGACGACGGCGGGGTCCACCTCCACCTGGCCAAAGTCCGGGTTGACCGTCCCCGTGAGCGTAAGTCCCGACGTGACACCCATCTTTACGTCCACGCCCACGGACGCGGCCGCCTCGTTGGCGCTGTAGAACGGATCGCCGGGGCGGGCCGGCTGGCGGTCCAGGCGGGCGCTGGTGTACGGCATGAGCTCCAGCCGGCGTGGCGCGTCCAGCCCGTTCAGCCCCCGCAGCTCGCCGAAGCGCGACACCACGCCGGCGTACGTGGGCAGCCACGGCGCCCAGTGCGACCACTCGTCGCGGCGGCTGATGTAGCGAAAGAACTGCACGCCCCACGTCTGCTCACCGCCGTCCGCCGGCGGGTTGAAGCGCAGCTGCGACAGGGGGATGCGGAACTCCGCGCTCCACCCGGCGCTGTCCACCGACGTCGCCACCTCCCACACGGCGTCCCAGCTGGCGTCCTCGCCGTCGTCGTTGAAGTGGTAGACGTCGCGCCGCAGCCCCGCCGGGTTCACCCCGAAGCGGAATCCCGAGCGGCGGTCGTGGTAGCTGTCGAAGACCACGTTGAACCACTCCGAGTTCTGCACGCCCTCGTCGCGGCGGGCCAGCGGGGCCTGGATGCGCCCCGGCTGCGAGTCGAACATCCGCGCCGCCACGTACACGGCGCCGTCGTCGTACAGCACGCGCACCTCCGTGCGCTCCGAGCTCACCTGCCCCACGTCGGGCCCGCGCTGCACGAAGTCGGTGGCCACCTGCGCCGCGGCCCACGCCGCCTCGTCAAAGCGGCCGTCCAGGCGAATGGCGTCGCGGGTGCGCGCCGCGCTCACCACGCGCGGCGACTCCAGCGAGACGGATGCGGATGCGGACCCGCCGCCCGCGGACTGGGCGGCGGTAAGGGACTGCGCATGGGCGGACGGCACGGCGGTGGCCGCCAGGGCCAGCGCGCCGAGTGTGGTCCGCGAAAGATGCCGAAGCGGCATGAGGGTGCTCATCGGGATGAGACGCTGCGAGGTTGGTCGGTGGTCCGGCCGCCCGGCCGGCTTTCGGGGGGATTCAAAGGCGTTCGCGCCGATGCAGCTGCTAATTCCCTAGCATCGAAACGCCCGCCCCGTTGCCGTTCTGACGTGGGCCTTGCCCGTCGGCGTCATTGTCGACAATCATAAGATACGCGTCGGACACGTCGTCGTCCAGCCATTCGTGACGACTCGTCCCCCTGTTGGGGTGAGACGCACATCGGTGAGATGAAGTTTCAGGCGAAAAGGTTTGATCGGCCCCTTCGATTGATGAAAGCCGTCTCCCCGAGTGTCTTCCTGAGGAGCCCTTTGCCCGCCTTCCCTCGGCGCCTGCGTCACGGATGAAGCCAGCCTCCCGCGATTGTCTTCCTGAGGGGCCCTCACGGACCCTGACGGTGCACGATGCCCGCGGCCCCGAAGGATCTTGCGCGCCCTCGCTCGGCGCCCGCATCGCGGATGGAAGACGGCGGGCCGGGGATCACGCCCGCGGGAGAGCCCCTCGGACGGGATGGAAGATCCTTCGGTCGGCGCCATGTCCCGTGCGGAGGGCCAGACCAAGCGGCGCCTCCCTCAGGAAATCAAGTCGGGGCGCAGAGCCCCAGCAGTTCTCC
>NZ_DASURI010000666.1:0-6009 GCF_036280135.1 Longimicrobium sp. | reverse complement strand
TACCGCACGGGCGACCGGGTGCGGTGGGGCGCGGACGGCACCCTGGAGTTCCTGGGCCGCACCGACTTCCAGCTCAAGGTCCGCGGCTTCCGCATCGAGCCGGGCGAGATCGAGTCGCGTCTCGTGGAGCACCCGGAGGTGCACGCGGCGGTGGTGCTGGCGCGCGAGGACGTGCCGGGCGACACGCGCCTGGTGGCGTACGTCGTGGCGGACGGGACGGTGGAGGTGGACGGCCTGCGCGCGCACTTGGCGGAGCGGCTGCCGGCGTACATGGTGCCGGCGGCGTACGTGCGCCTGGACGCGCTGCCGCAGACGCCCAACGGCAAGACGGATCGCAGGGCGCTCCCGGCGCCGGAGGGCGACGCCTACACGCGCGGCGGCTTTGAGGCCCCCATGGGCGACATGGAGCAGGCGCTGGCGGAGATCTGGGCCGACGTGCTGCGCGTGGAGCGGGTGGGCCGGTGGGACGACTTCTTCGAGCTGGGCGGGCACTCGCTGCTGGCGGTGCGGGTGCTCACGCGGGTGCGGCAGGGGCTGGGGGTGGAGGTGGCGCTGCGCGACCTCTTTGTCCGCCCCGTGCTGGCGGACCTCGCGCGCGAGCTGGAGGGGGCCGCGCACGCGCAGCTGCCCCCCATCGTGCCCGCCCCGCGCCACGGGCACCTTCCGCTCTCGTTCGCGCAGCAGCGGCTGTGGTTCCTGGAGCAGCTGGGCAACCTGGGGAGCACGTACCACACGCGCGCGCCGCTGCGCCTGCGCGGCGCGCTGGACCGCGACGCCCTGGGGCGCGCGCTGGACGCCATCGTGGCGCGCCATGAGGCCCTGCGGACGACCTTCGTGGAGGTGGACGGCGTGCCCGGGCAGCGCATCGCGCCCGCGGACGCCGGGTTCGCGCTGGTGGAGCACGACCTGGACGGGCACCCCGACGCGCAGGCGGAGCTGGGCCGGCGGATGGACGAGGCGGCGAACGCACCCTTCGACCTGGAGCACGGGCCCCTCGTCCGCGGCGCGCTCCTCCGGCTGGCGCCCGACGACCACGTGCTGTTCCTGGCCATGCACCACATCGCCAGCGACGGCTGGTCCATGGGCGTGCTGTTCGAGGAGCTCTCCGCCCTTTACGCCGCGTACGCGCGGGGCGCGGAGCCGCGGCTTCCCGCGCTGCCGGTGCAGTACGCCGACTACGCGGCCTGGCAGCGGCGCTGGGTGGAGGGCGACGTCCTGCAGGCCCAGGCGGACTACTGGGCGCGGACGCTGGCCGGCGCGCCGGAGCTGCTGGAGCTGCCCACGGACCACCCCCGCCCCGCGCAGGTGGACCACGCGGGCGCGCTGCTGGCCCTGGAGCTGGACGAGGCGCTCACGGCGGGGCTCAAGGCGCTGTCGCGGCGGCACGGGACGACGCTGTTCATGACGGTGCTGGCCGGGTGGGCGGCCGTGCTCAGCCGCCTCTCGGGCCGCGACGACGTGGTGGTCGGCACCCCCGTGGCCAACCGCGGGCGGCCGGAGATCGAGGGGCTCATCGGCTTCTTCGTCAACACGCTGGCCCTGCGCGTGGACCTTTCCGGCGCGCCCACGGTGGCGGAGCTGCTGGGGCGGGTGAAGGAGCGGGCGCTGGGCGCCCAGCACCACCAGGACATCCCCTTCGAGCAGGTGGTGGACCGGGTGGCCCCGTCCCGCACCCTGTCGCACACGCCGCTCTTCCAGGCGATGTTCACCTGGCAGGACGCGCAGCGGGGCGGCGGGCTTTCGCTGCCGGGGCTGGCCGTGGCCGGCGTGGCCGGCGGGGACGCCGGGGTGCAGGCCAAGGTGGACCTGGCGCTCTCGCTGCGCGCCACGGGAGACCGCGTCACGGGCAACGTGACGTACGCCACGGCGCTCTTTGACCGCGAGACGGTGGAGCGCTGGACGGGCTACCTGCGGCGCGTGCTGGAGGAGATGGCGGCGGACGAGCACCGGCCCGTGGAGCGGCTTCCGCTGCTGGGCGCGGACGAGCGCGCCCTTCTCCTGGAGGCGTGGAACCGCACGGAGACGGAGTACCCGCGCGACGCCTGCGTCCACCAGCTGTTCGAGGTCCAGGCGGCGCGCACCCCCGGCGCCGAAGCCGTGGTGTGGGAGGGGCAGGCGCTGACCTACGGGGCGCTGAACGCGCGGGCCAACCGGCTGGCGCACCACCTCCGCGGGCTGGGCGTGGGCCCGGACGTGCCCGTGGGGATCTGCGTGGAGCGCAGCCTGGAGCTGGTGGTGGCCCTCCTGGCGCTGCTCAAGGCGGGCGGCGCGTACGTGGCCCTGGACCCCGACCTTCCCGACGAGCGCCTGCGGACCATGCTGGACGACAGCCGGCCCGCGGTGCTGCTGGCGCACGCGTCGCTGGCGGCGCGCCTGGGCGGGATGGACGTGCCCGTGCTGGCCGTGGACGCCGACGCGCCGCGGTGGGCAGGGCTGCCGGAGACCAACCCGGAGGGCGTGGGCGTGGGCCCGGAGCACCTGGTGTACGTCATCTACACCTCGGGCTCCACGGGCCGCCCCAAGGGGGTGATGAACACGCACCGCAACGTCGTCAACCGCATCGCGGGCATCCAGGCCCGGTGGCGGCTGGAGGCCGGTGAGTCGGTGCTGCAGAACGCGTCCCTCAGCTTCGACGTCTCCGCGTACGAGCTCTTCTGGCCCCTGATGCGGGGCGCCCGCGTGGTGATGACGCGCCCCGACGGCCACCGCGACCCGGCGTACCTGGTGGAGACCATCCGCCGGTACGGGATCGGGACGGCCAGCTTTGTCCCCTCGTCGCTGCAGGTGTTCCTGGAGCAGCCGGGGGTGGAGGCGTGCACGTCGCTGGTGCGCGTGCCCTGCGGCGGCGAGGCGCTTCCGCCCGCGCTGGTGCGGCGCCTCCACGAGCGGCTTCCCCACGCCTCCCTGTACAACCGCTACGGCCCGTCCGAGGCCGCCACGGCCGTCGTGGGGGCCGCGCGGGTGACGGAGGAGACGGGCGGCCCCGTCCCCATCGGCCGGCCCATGCCCAACGCGCGGGCCTACCTGCTGGACCGCGCCGGCCAGCCCGTGCCCCTGGGCGTGGCAGGCGAGCTGTGCATCGGCGGCGCGGGGGTGGGGCGCGGCTACCTGGACCGGCCGGGGATGACGGCGGAGCGGTTCGTCCCCGATCCGTTCCGCGCGGAGCCGGGCGCGCGGATGTACCGCACGGGCGACCTGGCGCGGTGGCGGGCGGACGGGACCCTCTCGTTCCTGGGCCGCACGGACTTCCAGGTCAAGGTGCGCGGCTTTCGCATCGAGCCGGGCGAGGTCGAGGCGCGGCTGCGGGAGCACCCCGGCGTGCGCGAGGCCGTCGTCCTCGTCCGCGAGGACGCGCCGGGCGACCGGCGGCTGGTGGCGTACGTGACGGGCGGCGAGACGGGCGCGGACGTGCTCCGCGCGCACCTGGCCGAGCGCCTGCCGGAGTACATGGTGCCGGCGGCGTACGTGCGGCTGGAGCAGATGCCGCTCTCCCCCAACGGCAAGCTGGACCGCCCCGCGCTCCCCGCCCCCGAGGCGGACGCGTACGCGGCGCGCGAGTACGAGGCGCCCGTGGGCGAGACGGAGCAGGCGCTGGCGGAGATCTGGGCCGAGGTGCTGGGCATGGACCGGGTGGGCCGCCGCGACAACTTCTTCGAGCTGGGCGGGCACTCGCTCCTCGTGGTGCGGGTGATCGCGCGCATGCGCCGGCGCGGGCTGCACGCCGAGGTGCGGGCGCTGTTCACGTCGCCCACGCTGGCGGCCCTGGCGGCGGAGGTGGGCGGCGCGCCCGCCGAGGTGGAGGTGCCCGCCAACCGGATCCCCGCCGGGTGCGGGCGCATCACGCCGGACATGCTCCCCCTGGTCTCCCTGGAGCAGGCGGAGATCGACGCCGTCACGGCGGGGGTGGAGGGCGGCGCGGCCAACGTGCAGGACATCTACCCGCTGGCGCCGCTGCAGGAGGGCATCCTCTTTCACCACCTGATGACCACGGAGGGCGACCCGTACCTGCTGGGGACCGTCTACGGCTTCGACAGCCGGGACGGCCTGGACCGGTACCTGGACGCGCTGCAGGCCGTGATGGACCGCCACGACGTGCTGCGCACGGCGGTGGTGTGGGAAGGCGTGCGCGAGCCGGTGCAGGTGGTGTGGCGCCAGGCGCGGATCCCCGTGGAGGAGGTGGCGCTGGACCCGGCGGGCGGGGACGCGGCGAAGCAGCTGTACGCCCGGTTCGATCCGCGGCACCACCGCATCGACGTGCGCCGGGCGCCGCTCCTGCGCGCGTACGTGGCCCGCGACGCGGCCGCGGACCGCTGGCTGCTCCTGGCCCTGCGCCACCACCTGGTCAGCGACCACACGGCGCTGGAGGTGATGCAGTCCGAGATCGACGCGTACCTGGCGGGCCGCGCCGGCGCGCTTCCCGCGCCCGTGCCGTTCCGCGACCTGGTGGCGCGGGTGCGGCTGGGCATGCGCGAGGGGGAGCACGAGGCGTTCTTCCGCGGGATGCTGGGCGACGTGGACCAGCCCACGGCCCCGTTCGGGCTGCTGGACGCGCGCGGCGACGGCACCGGGATGGACGTGGCGGCGCGGTGGGTGGACGCCGGGCTGGCGGCCCGGCTGCGTGAGCGCGCGCGGGCGCTGGGCGTGAGCGTGGCGACGCTGTGCCACGTGGCGTGGGCCCAGGTGCTGGCGCGCGTCTCGGGCCGCGACGACGTGGTGTTCGGCACGCTGCTCTTTGGCCGGATGAGCGGCGGCGAGCACACCGAGCGCATGATGGGCCCCTTCATCAACACGCTCCCCGTGCGCATCCGGGTGGCGGAGCAGGGGGCCGAGGCGGGCGTGCGGCAGACGCACGCGCTGCTGACGAGGCTCATGCGCCACGAGCACGCCCCGCTGGCGCTGGCCCAGCGGTGCAGCCGCGTGGAGGCGCCGGCGCCGCTGTTCACGGCCATCCTGAACTACCGCCACAGCGTGCTCCCGGCGCCCCCGGGCGCGGCCGGCGCGGCGGGGGACGGGATGCGGCGCCTCTACGGCGAGGAGCGGTCCAGCTACCCGCTCTCGCTGAACGTGGACGACGTGGGCCACGCCCTGGCGCTCACGGCCAAGGTCCGCGTCCCGGGCCAGGCCGCGCGGGTGTCGGCGCTCATGCACACGGCCCTGGAGGGGCTGGCGGAGGCGCTGGCGACGGCGCCGGGGCGGCCCCTGGACGGCATCGACGTGCTGCCGGCGGAGGAGCGCGCGCGGGTGCTGGAGGCGTGGAACGGCACGGAGGCGGACTACCCCGATCCGTCGTGCGTGCACCACCTCTTCGAGCAGCAGGCGGAGCGGACGCCGCGCGCGGCGGCCCTGGTGTTCGACGGGGGCGCGATCACCTACGGGGACCTGAACGCCCGGGCCAACCGGCTGGCGCACCACCTGGCGCGCCGCGGCGTGGGCCCCGACGTGCCCGTGGGCCTGTGCCTGGAGCGCGGCCCGGAGATGATCGTGGCCCTGCTGGCGGTGCTCAAGGCGGGCGGGGCGTACGTGCCCCTGGACCCGGAGTACCCGGCGGAGCGGCTGGAGCACATGCTGGCCGACAGCGCGCCCGCCGTGCTGCTCACGCAGGCGTCGCTCGCGGGGATGTTCGCCGGCGCCGTCGTGCCGCGCATCCGCCTGGACATCGACGCGGCGGCGTGGACCGACGCGCCCGACACCAACCCGGCGGCGGCGGGGCTCACGCCGGAGCACCTGGCGTACATCATCTACACCTCCGGCTCCACGGGCCGGCCCAAGGGGGTGATGAACCAGCACCGCACGCTGGTGAACCGCATTGCGTGGGGGCGCCGGACGTGGAAGACGGGCGCCGACGACGCGGTGCTCTGCAAGACGTCGCTGAGCTTCGACGGCCACGTGCGCGAGATCTTTCTTCCCCTGGCGGCGGGCGCGCGCATCGTGCTCGCCGCGCCCGGCGGGCACCGCGACCCGGCGTACCTGCTGGACGTGATCGGCCGCGAGGGGATCACCGCCGTCAAC
>NZ_DASURI010000665.1:0-6693 GCF_036280135.1 Longimicrobium sp. | reverse complement strand
CGGGCAGCCGGTGGTGGCGGCGCCCTGGTACACGCGCAGGCCGGCGTGGATCGCCTTCGCCGTCGTCCTGCTGCTCGCGATGGTCGCGGGTGTGCGGGCCCTGCGCCGCCCCCGCGCCCTGCCCGTGACGGCCGTGCGCGCGCGGCTGCGGATGGACGCGCCGGCCAGCGTGGCCGTGGAGGGCGCGCCGTTCGCCGCCGGCGGGCTACGTTTTCGGATGAACCCTGGACGGGCGGCCGCGCGTGTCTCCACCGCGGGCCCGCTCTTCGTGAACAAGGAGGTTTCGGGTGATGGATGACAACGTCTCGCTGGCCGACCTGCTGGGCTTTGACGAGAACGTCGCCGAGCCGCTGCGCGCGCGGGTGCGCAAGCTGGCGGAGCGGTGGCCGCTGCCCGCGGGCAAGCTGCGCGCGTCCGCCGTGGAGCAGGTGGTGGAGCGCGTGCGCGAGCGCCTGTCGCCCCGGCTGTACCGCGTGCTGGCGTCGGCGTGGCGCCATCACCCTGCCTGCCAGGCGTTCTGCGACGCGGAGAAGTATCCGCCCAACGAGGTGAACACGGTGGAGCTGGCCGCGCACAACGTGGAGTGGGCGTGCGAGCCGGCCGTGGAGGTCGTGGCCGACGGCCTGCAGGCCACGGGGCTGGGCCGCCTGGCGCAGCTGGAGTTCAAGGTGCAGGTGGTGGCCGCCCTGCGCGGCGGCGTGGTGACCATCCAGGACGGGCGGTTCATGCGGATGGACGCCGCCGACCTTACGCTCTCCGCCGAGCTGAGCGTGGAGACGTATCCCGTGGTGGACATCCAGGTGCCCGTGCGGCTGCCCGGCACCATCCGCTTCGGCGAGCACGGTGAGCCCATCTGCCTCCCCGAGCCCGCGGAGTCGCAGGCTCCGGCGCAGATCGCCGTGCCGGCCATCGCGAACGCGGGGATTCCCAACCCGGCGGTGGTGTAGGGGAGAATCCGTCTCCCAGCCGGAGCGGGTAAACCCGCCGCTGGGACAGCGGAAAGCCCTGTCTCGCGCCGACGCGCTCTGCGAACAGGCCTTCAACCGCCAACACGGGACGGACCCGGCGTTGGGGTGGCATCCGGGCCGGGCGAGGAATGTCGCGCGACGTCGGTCGCGCGAAGGTCGCCCCGGTGCACGTCCGGCGGCCCGCGCTGGGGCAGTCCGCGCAGGCGGACTTCGCGAATTTCCAGCGGCGATTTCAATCGCTCGTCGCGGGGCCGACGTGAGGGCGTGGGCTCGATCCGGCCGGCGCGGACCTCGCCGGGGTGCACACGCCACGGCGCGCGGCACGAGCCGTCGGCGAAGGCCGACATCACGTGTTCGGTGCCGCGATTTCAATCGCCGGGGCTGGGTGGCTGCCGGGCGGCGGATCGGTCCGGGCAGGCATCGGGCTTCCCTGGAGGCAGTGCCCTGGACGCCAGGGATGATTGTTGCGAGTTGTGGCTTGAAAGATGAAGTTGCCGCGTTCGCCGGTGCACTCATCCCTACCTGGAGAAAAAGAATGCGCAAGATCCAGCTCAAGCTCGACGATTTGGCGGTGGAGTCGTTCAACACCGCGAAGGGCCAGGCCGAGAACTCCGGTACCGTGCGCGCCCACGACGCCACCACCATCGCCGACGGCTGCAACTTCTCGCGCGGCACGTGCTTCCAGAGCTGCGGGATGACCAACGGCTACCAGTACTGCATCGAGCCGTACTGCTGAGCGTCGGATATCGCCAGGACAGACGCGCCCCGCCGGCACATCGCCGGCGGGGCGCGTCGTCGTTCATCCACCAAGACCGCCTACAGGCCGTAGACCGGGCGCAGCTTGCCCTCCAGATAGCGCAGCAGCGGCTCGTGGCTCAGCGGCCGGCCCGTGGCGCGCTCGCACAGCTCGGGGGCCGTGTAGCGCCGGCCGTGCGTGTGCACGTTGGCCCGCAGCCATCCCAGCAGCCCGCCCAGCTCGCCGCGCGAAAGCTGCGAGTCCAGCTCCGGAAGCGCCGCCGTGAGGGCGTCCCACAGCTGCGCCGCGTACAGGTTGCCCAGCGTATACGTGGGAAAGTAGCCGATGGCGCCCATGGACCAGTGGATGTCCTGCAGCACGCCGCGCCTGTCGTCCGGCACCTCCAGGCCCAGGTCGTTGCGCATGCGCTCGTTCCACGCGCCCGGCAGGTCCGCCACGGACAGGTCGCCCTTGAGCATGGCGCGCTCCAGGTCGTAGCGCAGCATGATGTGCAGGTTGTACGTGGCCTCGTCGCTCTCGATGCGGATGAGGTTGGGCTCCACCGTGTTCAGCCCGCGGAACACCGTGTCCACGTCCAGCGCGCCGATGGCCGCGTCGCCCGTCTGGCGCTGCAGCTCGGGCAGGGCCCACACCCAGAACGGCCGTCCGCGCCCCACGAAGTTCTCCCACATGCGCGACTGGCTCTCGTGCACGCCCATGCTGGCCGCCTCGGCCAGCGGCTGGCCAAAGCGCTCCGCCTTGGGCAGCCCCTGCTCGTACAGGCCGTGCCCCGTCTCGTGCATGGTGCCGTGCAGGGCGCTCAGCATCTGCCCGGCGTCGTAGCGCGTGGTGAGCCGCGTGTCGCCGGGGCCGGCGCCCTCGCAGAACGGGTGCGTGCTCTCGTCCAGCCGCCCCGCGCTGAAGTCGAAGCCCATCCGCTCCACCACGCCGCGGTTGAACGCCACCTGCTTCGCGATGTCCAGCGGGATGTTCATCCACTCCGTGGACGGCGCCGTGCCGTTCTCCCGCAGCTCGCGGATGAGCGGCACCAGCCCGGCGCGCAGCTCGCCGAACACGCGGTCCAGCTCCGCCGCGCGCATCCCGGGCTCGTAGCTATCCAGCAGGGCGTCGTACAGCTCCCCACCCTCCGGGACGCCCAGGGCCTCCGCCGTGCGGCGGTTGAGGTCCACGAGCTTGGTCAGCCAGGGCGCGAAGCCCGCGAAGTCGCTGCGCTCGCGGTTCTCGCGCCAGGCGTGCATGGCCAGCGTGGTGGTCTCGGCCGTCTCGCGGACCAGCTCCGTGGGCAGCCGGGTGGCGCGGTCGTAGTCGTGGCGGATGTTGCGCAGGTTGGCCGCGGCGTCGGGGTCGGTCATGACCTCCGTGTCCGCCTCGCAGCGGGCGATCAGGTCGGCAAGGCGCGGCGACGTGCGGCGCTCGTGCACGAGCGTGCTGAGCGCGGCGGCCTGCTCGCCGCGCAGGCCGGCGGCGGCGGGCGGCATCATCACCTCCTGGTCCCAGCCCAGGGTGGCGCTGATGGAGCCCAGCACGGCGATCTCGCGCAGCTCGCCCAGCAGCTCGCGGTACGGCGTCATGGGTTCGGTGGATGCGGTATCCGGCATGGTTGGCTCTGGCTCGGTCGGTCAGGGATGGACGTGTGGTGCGCGTCGGCGGATGAATCTGCCGCCCGCCCGGCGCGAAGTCCACCGCGCGTCGGCAGGTTCCGTGCGCGAGGTGCAGGGACGCGCGGGGATGAGGCGAATCGGGTGATGCGGATTGGCGGAGTCGGCGGGTGAGGATCGGCCGGATAACGATCGAGCGGGATGGGGGTCGGGCGGATGTTCGGCCATCGGATCGGCGATCAGCAGATTCGAGCGATGCGGATCGGGCGAGTCCGATATCCGGAATTCGAGCACCCAGCCGGAGCGAATGAATTCGCCGCTGGAAAATCGCGAAGTCCGCCTGCGCGGACTGCCCCAGCAAAGGCCAGCGCGTGTGCAGCGGAGCGCAGTTTACGTAGTTGAAGCCTCGCGCAGTTTGCGAGGCTTTCCGCGGTCGTTGCGGCGACTTTAGTCGCTCGGCCTGGGCTCGCGATGGATCTGTATGGAACTCCGCCACGGCGGCAACTACCTCACAAACAAACGACCTCCCCGCGCGGCGGGGGAGGTCGCGAGTCGGCGAGCGGGTGGGGGCCTCCGCCCGCGAGGAGCCTACACGCGCAGCTCGGGCGCGGCCTCGCCGGTGGCGTCGGGATAGTGCGCCGGCACGGGGGGCACCCACTCCTCAGGAACTCGTCCACCTGCGCGGGCGCGCGGCCCACGTACAGCTCGGGGCTCAGCGGTCATCGGGTCGTTGGCGCCGTACTGCCTAACCCGCAGCTCCGGCGCGCGCGCCTCGCCGGCGGTTGCCGCCACGCCTTGTGGTGCACATCATCCCTGGTCCGCATCGGGCTGAGGACAGCCCGCCGCGCCGGCGTACCCTCCGCGCGTACTCTCCCGCCACCCGGAAGCGTGCCTGGATGATCAGGGACATACACGAGCTCAAGGCCACGCTCATCCGGAGCGGCATCGCGGCCGAGGCGGACCTCGCCGGCTGCGGGGCAGGGGAGATCGAGGCGCTGGAGCGGCGGTACGGCGTGCTGCCGGACAGCTATCGGCAGATCCTGGCGCTCATCGGGCATGGCGCCGGGGCGCTCGTGGACGACGGGGAGTTCTGGATCTACCTCGACCAGATCGACCGGATTCCCGGGGAGATCCAGGCGTACCTGGACGAAGTCCGGGCCGAGGGCGGCGACCTGCCGCCCATCCCGCCCAACGCCTTTTTCATCAGCGCCCGGTACGGGGAGCATCCCAACTACGTGCTGACGGGCGGCGGCGCGGACAGCGTCGTCTACGTCTTCAACTACGACGACGAGACTGTCGCGAAGGTGTTCGGTTCCGTCTGGGACTGGATCGAGGCGTTCGTACAGGACACGCAGTTCTTCATGGCGCTCGCCGCCTCCCGCGGCCATCCGCTCCACCGCGAGGCGGGCGGCCAGCCCTGACCCGCGCGTCCGCCGGCGGATCACCCCCGGCGGGGCGGATCGCGGTGGCCGGACGGGAAGAAGCCCCGTCCCGCGGCGCGGTACGGGGCTTCTCATCATGACGGAGGCCGATCCGCCGCTACACGCGCAGCTCCGGCGCGGCCTCGCCGGTGGCGTCGGGGTAGCGGGCCAGCACGGGGGCCACCCACTCCTCCAGGAACTCGTCCACCTGCGCGGGCGCGCGGCCCACGTACAGCTCCGGGCGCAGGTCCTCCTCCAGCTCCGCGCGCGTCACGCCGAACGCCGCATCCGCCGCGATGCGGTCCATCAGGTCGTTGGGCAGGCCGTGCTGCTTGACCTGCCGCCCCGCCTCGATGCTGTGTACGCGCACCCGCTCGTGCAGGTCCTGCCGGTCGCCGCCGCGCTTGGCGGCGCGCATCATCAGGTTCTCGGTGGCCATGAACGGCAGCTCCTCCATCAGCCGCCGCCGGATCATCTCCGGGTACACCACCATCCCCGACGCCACGTTGTGCAGCAGCAGCAGCACGGCATCCACCGACAGGTACGCCTCGGGCACGGCGATGCGCTTGTTGGCGCTGTCGTCCAGCGTGCGCTCGAACCACTGGCTGGCCGCCGTGAACGCGGGGTCGATCACGAGGGCGATGGCGTGCCGCGCCAGGGCGCCGATCCGCTCGCTGCGCATGGGGTTGCGCTTGTACGGCATGGCCGACGAGCCGATCTGCTGCTCCTCGAACGGCTCCTCCACCTCCTTGAGGTGCGAGAGCAGGCGGACGTCGTTCGCGAACTTGCTGGCGGACTGCGCCACGCCGGCCAGCGTGCTCAGGCAGGCGTAGTCCACCTTGCGGGGATACGTCTGCCCGCCCACGCCGTACACCTGCTCGAAGCCCATCTTTTCCGCGATCAGGCGTGTGAGCTTTTCAACCTTCTCGCCGTCGCCCTCGAACAGGTCCATGAAGCTGGCCTGCGTGCCCGTGGTCCCTCGCGAGCCGTGAAAGCGCAGCGTCTGGATGCGGAACTCCACCTCTTCCAGGTCCAGCAGCAGGTCCTGGATCCACAGCGTGGCGCGCTTGCCCACCGTCGTGGGCTGCGCGGGCTGAAAGTGCGTGAAGCCGAGGGTGGGCAGGTCGCGGTGCGTGCGCGCGAACTCCGCCAGGTTCGCGACGGCCGCCACGATGCGCCGCGCGATGAGACGGAGCGCCTCGCGGTGCTGGATGAGGTCCGTGTTGTCGCCCACGTACGCGCTGGTGGCGCCCAGGTGGATGATGGCGCGGGCCTCGGGCGCCTGCTCGCCCAGGTGATGGACGTGCGCCATGACGTCGTGCCGCAGCTGCTTTTCCAGCTCCGCCGCGCGCGTGAGGTCAAAGTCGTCCAGGTGGGCGCGGATGGCCGTGATGGCCTCGTCCGGGATGGGCAGCCCCAGCTCCTTCTCGGCCTCGGCCAGCGCCAGCCACAGCTTGCGCCAGGTGCTGAACTTGAACTTGGGCGAAAAGATGTACGACATCTCCGCCGAGGCGTAGCGCTCGTTCAGCGGATTGGAATAGCGGTCGATGGACATCGGTCCCTTACAACGTGGTGGTGGAGAGTTTTTCAACCTTTTCGATGAACTGCAATAGGTCGGTGCCAGCTAGTTCATCAAGGCGCATCAGTTCACCGATGCGACGACTGTTTCGTTTTAGTCCGACCTTGAGTACGTCTTCCGCCGGCCGGTCGTGCGGCAGCTCCTGGATATCCTTTGGGATCTGCCCTTTGTAAAACTCACGGAGCGCGCGGAGTGAAAAGTAGCTTTCAATCGAATAGCGCTTCAGTCGGTGGATGGGGATTCCGAGATGCTCGCATTTAGTGATAAAGCGCTTGCGCACCGGGTCGCTTCCCGGATCGTGGTCGATGAGCGCGATCAATCGATTACGTTCTGCGAAAACGCTTAGATCAAGATGCTCCATGTTGTCGCC
>NZ_DASURI010000664.1:0-5694 GCF_036280135.1 Longimicrobium sp. | reverse complement strand
ACCACCGCCACCGCGTCCGGCGTCCGCGCCGCCCGCGCCTCGAACAGCTCGTGGACGCACGCCTGGCGCGGGTACGCCCGCCCCGTCTCGTTGAACCCCCGCACCACCTGCAGGCGCTCCGCCCCGGGGAGCATCGGCAGGTGGTCGGCGCGGCGCGCGTCGTCCGCCACCATGGCCTCCAGCACCCGGTGCAGGTAGCCGATCCACCGCTCCACCGTCTCCCGCTCAAGGAGCGCCGTGGCGTACTCCACCCCGCCCCGGATGCGTCCGCCGGCCTCGCCCAGCGCGAGCATCAGGTCGAACTTGGCCGTCACGTGCGACGCGCCGCCCGCGCGGCCCATCGCCAGCCCGGGCAGCGCCAGCCCCCCCGCCGGGTCGTTGCGCCAGGCGAACATCACCTGGAAGAGCGGGGGGTGCGACAGGCTGCGCGCCGGCTGCACCAGCTCCACCACCTGCTCGAAGGGGATGTCCTGGTTCTGCTGCGCCTCCAGGGCCCGCTGCCTCACCTGTCCCAGCACGTCCGCCACCGACGGCGCGCCGGAGAGGTCCACGCGCAGGGCCAGCGTGTTGACGAAGAAGCCGATGAGCCCCTCGATCTCCCGCCGGCCCCGGTTGGCCGAGGGGGTGCCCACCACCACGTCGTCCTGCCCGGACAGGCGCGAGAGCACCGTCGCCCACCCGGCCAGGACGGTCATGAAGAGCGTCGTGCCGTGCCGCCGCGAGAGCGCCTTGAGCCCGGCCGTCAGCGCCTCGTCCAGCACCAGGTTCACGGCGGCGCCCGCGAAGTCCTGGCGCGCCGGCCGCGGGTGGTCCAGGGGCAGCTCCAGCAGCTCCGGGGCGCCGGAGAGCGTCCGGGTCCAGTAGTCCGCCTGGGCCTGCAGGACCTCGCCGTCCACCCAGCGCCGCTGCCACGCCGCGTAGTCGGCGTACTGCACGGGCAGCGGGGAAAGCGGATCGGGCTCGCCGCGGAGGAACGCGCCGTACAGCGCGGAAAGCTCGCGGGTGAGCACGCCGCCCGACCAGGCGTCGCTGACGATGTGGTGCATGGTCAGCAGCAGCACGTGGTCGTCCGCCGCCATCCGCACCAGCCGGCCGCGGATGAGCGGGCCCCGCTCCAGGTCGAAGGGCGCGCGCGCCTCGTCGGCCATCAGCCGGGCCAGCGCGGCGTCCGCGTCCGCCGCCCCGTCCAGGTCGTGCTCGAGGAGGTGGAACCCGGCGTCCGGCGGCGCGATGCGCTGCTCGGGGACGCCGTCCACCAGCGCGAACGTGGTGCGCAGCGCCTCGTGGCGGGCCACGATGCCGTCCAGCGCCCGCGCGAGCGCCCCCCGGTCCAGCGCGCCCTGCAGGCGCATCCGCTTGGGGACGTGGTACGTGCTTCCCAGGTTCCCCATCTGCTCCAGGAACCACAGCCGCTGCTGGGCAAAGGAGAGGGGAAGGCGGCCGTCGCGCGGGGCGGGCTGGATGGGCGGCAGCTCCGCCCGGGCCCCCGTCTCCAGCGCCCGCGCGAAGTCCGCCAGCACGGGGCGGGTGAACAGGTCGCCCAGCGCGGCCTCCACCTGCAGCCCCTGGCGCACCCGCGAGATCACCTGCACGGCCAGCAGCGAGTGGCCGCCCAGCTCGAAGAAGTGGTCCCGCCGGCCCACCCGCTCCACGCCCAGCACGCCGGCCCAGATCCCGGCCAGGATCTCCTCCACGATCCCCGCCGGGGGCTCGTAGGCGCGCACGGCGTACGCGCCGCCTTCGGGCGCGGGGAGCGCCCGGCGGTCCACCTTGCCGTTGGGGGTAAGGGGGAGCGCGTCCAGCCGCACGTAGGCCGCCGGCACCATGTACTCCGGCAGCGTCTCGCTCACCTGCGCCCGCAGCACGTCCGCGCCCACCGCGTCGCCGGCCACGTACGCCACCAGCCGCTGCTCGCCCGGCGCGTCCTCGCGCACCAGCACCAGGGCCTCGCGCACGGCGGGGTGCGCGAGCAGGCGCGCCTCGATCTCGCCCAGCTCCACGCGAAAGCCGCGCAGCTTTACCTGGTGGTCGGTGCGGCCCAGGAACTCCAGCGTCCCGTCCGGCAGCCAGCGCGCGCGGTCGCCCGTGCGGTACATCCGCGCACCGGGCTCGCCGGCGAAGGGATCGGCCGCGAAGCGCTCCGCCGTCAGTGCCGGCCGGCCCAGGTAGCCACGCGCCACCTGCGCGCCGCCGATGCACAGCTCGCCCGCCGCGCCCACGGGCACCGGCTCGCCGCGGGCGTCCAGCACGTACGCGCGCGTGTTGGCCACGGGGCGGCCCAGCGGCAGGCGCCCGTGCCGCTCCTCCGGCCGCGCGCGCGCCGCCGTGACGGCCACCGTGGTCTCCGTGGGGCCGTACATGTGGTACAGGGCCGCGTGGGGAAGCCGCTCGTGGAACCGCCGGGCCAGCGCGGGCGAAAGCACCTCGCCGCCGCACATCACCCGCGCCAGCGTCGTGCAGGCGCCCACGCCGTGGTGCTCCAGCAGGGCCTGCAGCAGCGTGGGGACGGCGTGGATCACGCCGATGCCCTCGCGCGCCACGACCTCCACCAGCGCGGCCGGGTCGTTGGCGCCCCCGGGACCCGCCAGCACCACGCGCGCGCCGACCGTCAGGGCCCAGAACAGCTCGCGCACCGACACGTCGAAGCTCAGCGAGATGCGCTGCAGCACCGCCTCGTGCGCCCCCAGCGCCC
This sequence comes from Longimicrobium sp., assembly GCF_036280135.1. Lineage (GTDB taxonomy): Bacteria > Gemmatimonadota > Gemmatimonadetes > Longimicrobiales > Longimicrobiaceae > Longimicrobium. The sequence continues at coordinate 3,002 of NZ_DASURI010000664.1, read as the reverse complement.
AGGTGCGCTGCGCCCACGCCAGCTGGCTCACCACGGCGCGATGGGGGACGACCACGCCCTTGGGCATGCCCGTGGAGCCGGAGGTGTAGATGACGTACGCGGCGTGCTCCGGCGTCAGCGCCGGGCACGCGGGGTTCGTGTCCGCCTCCCGCGCCCACGCCGGGGCGGCCGCGTCCAGCTCCACCACGGGCACACCGGCACCGTCCACGCGGTCGCGCAGGGCCCCCTGCGTGAGCACCGCGGCCGGCGCGCTGTCGGCCAGCATGTACGTCAGCCGCTCCGCCGGGTAGCCGGGGTCCAGGGGCACGTACGCGCCGCCGGCCTTGAGGATGGCCAGGAGGCCCACCAGGGTCTCCAGGCCGCGCTCCGCGCAGAGGGCCACCCGCGTGTCGGGCCCCGCGCCCAGCGAGCGAAGGTGGCGCGCCAGCCGGTTGGCCCGCGCGTTCAGCGCCCCGTAGGTAAGGCGGTCGCCCTCGTAGACCACCGCCGTGGCGTCCGGCGTACGCGCCGCCTGGGCCTCGATGAGGTCGTGGATGCACGACTCGCGCGGAAAGTCCGCCGCCGTGCGGTTCCACTCCTCCAGCACCCGCACCCGCTCGTCGGCCCGCAGGAGCGACAGCCGGTCCACGCGCCGGTGCTCGTCGGCCGCCATCTCCTCCAGCACCCGGCGCAGGTAGCCCGCCCAGCGCTCCACGGTGGCCCGCTCAAAGAGCGCGGTGGAATACGTCACCCCGCCCACGATGCGGTCTTCCGCCTCCCACATGGAGAGCGACAGGTCCAGCTTGGCCGTCACCAGCCGGTCGCCGCCCATCCCGGCCACCGAGAGCCCCGGCAGGCCCAGGGCGGGTCCGTCCCCGTGGCTGGTGTTCTGCCAGGCGAACAGCACCTGGAAGAGCGGGTGGTGCGACAGGCTGCGGACGGGGTCCACCCGCTCCACCACCTGCTCGAAGGGGATGTCCTGGTGGTGCTGGGCGTCGAGCACCCGCTCCTTTACCCGCCCCAGCAGCTCCGCCACCGTGGGCGCGCCCGACAGGTCCAGGCGCAGGGCGAGCGTGTTCACGAAGAAGCCGATGAGCCCCTCCACCTCCGGCCGCCGGCGCCCCGCCGTGGGCGTGCCCACCACCACGTCCTCCCCGCCCGCCAGCCGGCCCAGCACCACGGTCCACCCGGCCAGGAGCGTCATGAAGAGGGTGGCCCCGTGCCGCCGCGACAGGGCCTTGAGCCCCGCCGTGAGCGCCGCGTCCAGCACCAGGTCCACCCGCGCGCCCGCGTGGTCGGCCTCCGCCGGCCGCGGGCGGTCGGCGGGGAGCTCCAGGAGCTCCGGCGCGCCCGCCAGCGTCCGCGTCCAGTAGTCCGCCTGCTCCCGCAGCACGTCGCCCTCCACCCACCGCCGCTGCCAGGCCGCGAAGTCGGCGTACTGCACCGGCAGCGCGCGCAGGCTCGCCTCCGTCCCCTGGACGCCGGCGGCGTAGAGCGCCGACAGCTCGCCGAAGAACACCCCCGTGGACCAGCCGTCGCTGACGATGTGGTGCATCGTCAGCAGCAGCACGTGGTCGTCCTCGCCCAGCTGGACCAGGCGGCCGCGGACGAGGGGCCCGCGCTCCAGGTCAAAGCGCGCGCGCGCCTCCTGCGAGGCCAGCCGGCCCAGCTCCGCCTCGGCGTCGGCCTCCCCGCGCAGGTCGTGCCGCACCAGGTGGAACCCGGCGTCCGCCGGCGCGATGCGCTGCTCGGGGACGCCGTCCACCTCCGCGAAGGTGGTGCGCAGCACCTCGTGCCGCGCGACGATGCCGTCCAGCGCGCGCGCGAGCGCCTCGCGGTCCAGCGGGCCCCGCAGGCGCAGGCGCTTGGCGATGTGGTACGTGCTGCCCATGTCGCCCAGCTGCTCCAGGAACCACAGCCGCTGCTGCGCGAACGAAAGCGGAAGGCGCCCGTCCCGGTCGGCGTGCCCGATCGGCGGAAGCTCCGAGCCCTTGCGTTCGAGGTCGCGGGCCAGCGCGATCTTCAGGAGCCTGCGGCGCTCGGCCAGCGTCAGGTTGGTCAGGGTCGGATCGGAGCTCATGGACAGTGCCGTGGTGTTCGTTTCGATGTCGTGCCGCGCCCGGGGCCGGGCGATGTCTCATCCCGGATCCGGAAACGCAGTGGTCTTCCCGGGGGACCCTCACGGGCTCGGCGCGCGCCGGATGCGCGCGGCCCCGGAAGACCTTTCCCCCGTGGCAGGGACCCCGTCCAGCGGCGAAATCCCCGCGCCCGCCGAAGGAGATCCTTCGGCAGCGCCCGCCGTCCCGTGAACGGGCGGGTTCCGCCCGGGCGCTCCCTCACAGCGGTTTTCGTGTGGGCCTGGAGCCGCTTCTCACCCACGCTGTCATCCTGACGGCGAATCCAGGACGGGTTTCGAGCCGTTTCTCGCCCGTGCCCGTGCTGTCATTCTGAGCGGGGAAGGCGCCCGGCCCGGTCCATTCCTCCACGCGGAATCGTGGGCGCCTTCCGACCGAAGAATCGGGTTGCAGCCCGACACGATCCCGCCCGTGCGCGCCGGGTCCGGGAGCAACTCAGCGTACGGACGGGATCCCGCACGCCGGCGACCCGGTTCCTCGGCCGCGCCATCCGGCATGGGGATGGATCCAGCCGGCGCCTTCCCCGGAAGGACGGCACGGGTGAGAAACGGCTCCAGACCCACCCCGGGACCTCTCGGAATGACAGCATGGGCCGGCAACAGCTTCACACCCGTCCGGGAACTGCTTCCAGGAACTCAACGCCGGTGCGCGGTGCTCCCGCGGACCCGGTGTCATCCCAGGGCGGGCTCGCGCGCCAGCTCGATGAGCTGGGCGAGCGCCTCGGGGTCGAACTGGGCGAGCTGGGCGTCCAGGATCTCCTGCGCGAAGTCCTGCAGCACGGGCCGGGTGAACAGCGCGCGCAGCGCCACGTCCACCCCCAGCTCCTGGCGCACCCGCGACACCACCCGCACGGCCGAAAGCGAGTGCCCGCCCAGCTCGAAGAAGTCG
>NZ_DASURI010000663.1:0-8287 GCF_036280135.1 Longimicrobium sp. | reverse complement strand
TTCGAATCGCACCACCAAACTGAGGTGACTTTAGTGTCGCTACCGACGTCTTTATGGGCCAGCATGCGCGAAGAGTTTAAACGCACCCCCATTGCGGTATTTGCTGCCGTCGGAGGGCTCGTCGTCGCAATAATCAGCCTTTTGGTAGCTGCATCTGGCCTTTCACCTGCGCCCAAAGTGTCAGCACCTCCAGCGACTTCAGTTGACGTTAACCCGTTCGTCCTAAGAAACTTCCTTTTAGTTGCTTCGTTCTTCCTTGCCGCAACCACTTCTAGTGCGACTCTGATTCGACTGCTTGCGCGAGTACGCAGATTTGGCGCGGTGTTGGTTTCTGTTCCGGCAGCCGCCACGTCGAGCTTCTTGACATTAGCGATTTGGCGGATGTGGCCTCCCCGGGGTTTTACCCCTGAAACGCTTCCCGATGCTCTTGATCTAGTGTTCTACGCAACAGTTGTTGTGTACGCTTCCATCACAGGTGGCGCAGTATTGCGAGACATCGCGCGAACTTCATCGGTGGCAGCCTCTATCGACGAAACAAAGGGTGAAACTAAAGAGGCTGAGGTGACAGGAGGTTTGGAAGTCCTTTTCTCGGCGGGACTCTTTCTCCTCATCTGGACTTCGGTTACAAGAGCCTGTTTGGAACGTTTGGTACAGCTATTCTTGATGTAAGTGTGGTGGGAGCAGGCGGACGGCCACTAGCGTAGTGTTACTAGTGGGCCGTCCGAACTTGGCGCATCCGCAGCAGGGCATGAATATATCCTCGCTAACCATTGTCGAGAACAGCCCCCGCAGCCCCGAGTGTTAGCAGGTCAAGTTCTTCACGGGCTACTCTGCTAGAGAGTTCAAGATCACCGCGGACGCCAGGAGCTTTCCAAGTCAAAGCCGCTGCTGTGCGAAGATGCATCGGCCATGTGATGTTGAGCCTGCAGGGCAAACCCATTAATGCAAGTAAGGACTCTGCGTCTTTGGCCGAAAACAGCATCCACGCTGGCAGGGAAATCTTGCCTCGATAAGGCGCTTGCATCAAGGCACGATGAAACTCCCTCAATTTGCTCTCATGAGAGGGGGGTGTGGCAGTGGTGAACCCAAGTATCCTGGCCAGCAGTAGGTCGACATCAAAGTATCGGTACGAGAGCGACAACTCCTGTCCATCAATGGCCAGATCTATGATAAGCACGCCGCCGTCCAAACCTGTTCCTGCGACGGTTGGCTCGAATCCAAGATGCTCTGAATACCATGGTGATGGGCGTAGCATCGGTTTGTGGATTTCCCATGCCTTTGTCCCCGATCCTTGGTAAACTACCTTTGTCTGAATCTTCTTTGTGGCCTCCTCTGCTTCTAAAACAAGATCGAACCCGTCCCGATCAACATCTGGGTGGTAAACACGCAAATCGATATTCCCTCTCGCAGCAGCAAGTTTCAATTCGTATATAAGCCTATGCGCTACCAGCACCTCACGTGAGGTAGTATTCTTTGCATTGGCAAGGAAAGTCTGCAGATTGTGAGTAGAGCTCATCTCGGGAGCGGGTGTACGCCTCGTTTCAGATCCAATGCCTTACGCTCTAATTCATCGGCGAGATCCTTTAGTTCATAGCTTCGCTTGCGGGCTAATTCAGCGAGCACATCCGCCCACCCACTCGGCGCGGAGCGGTGCGCGTTCGCCTCGGGCGGCAGGCGATACTGGCGCACGGACGCGACCGAGACGCCGAGCGCGCGCGCAGCCTGCTCGTGGGTCACTCGCTCTCCCAATCGGTCGATTGCTTCTCGGAAATCCATGTATGCAGTCTGCTTGACGGAATGTATGCAGTCCGCTATACTATAGTCAGCAGGGCGCAAACAAACAAGGCGGGTGAACCGGCGTCCCCTTGGCAGAGAATTGCCGATCCACCCGCCTCAATCGCGAACCGACCCGAAGGCCGCCCGCTCGCCAAAGTTGCCCTGCTGGACGGCCGGGGTCAAGAGGATCGGAGAGCACCATGGCCAGGAAAAAGCAGGACACCGCGCCCGCACCCGCCGCGCAGCCCGGCTACAAGATCGTCAAGCGCACCAAGGACCGCTGGTGGGAGGTGCGCGACCCGCACGGGATGCTGGTGTGCGTGACCGTCTACAAGTGCGGCGCGACCGAGGTGGTGCGGCGGCTCGCGACGTGATCCCAGGTTCCGGCGCGGCAGCCGTGGCGACCTCACCGCGGCTACCGCAGCGTTCTTTCCTTCGCTCACGCCACACCGTGGATCGCCCACGCTGCGCTTACACACGCCCCCCGTAGCTTGTCATCGAGCAAAGGCACAGTTGACGTCCGCCGCAGACTGGCCTATGCATAGGCCTATGCCAAACGGAGGTAGGTCATGAGCCCACAACGTCGCGTCAAGCTGTTCAGGAACGGCCGGAACCAGGCAGTGCGCATCCCCCGCGAGTTCGAGCTGGCCGGCGACGAAGCCATCCTGCGCAAGGAAGGCGGGCGCCTGATCCTCGAACCCGCACCGCCTCGGTCGTTGCTGGAGGTGCTGGCGTCCCTGGAGCCGCTCGACGAAGAGTTCCCGTCGATCCCGGAGCTTCGGACGGACGCGGTGGATCTCTGATGCGTTACCTGCTGGGCACGAACGTGGTTTCGGATCTCGTGCGCCGGCCGCAGGGTCCCGTCGCGGAGCACATTCGCCAGGCCGGTGAGTCGAGGGTCTGCACGAGCATCGTCGTGGCGGCTGAGCTCCGGTTTGGCGCCGAGAAGAAGGGTTCGGCACGGCTCACCGCGCAGGTTGAAGCCATCCTGGCGGTCCTCGACGTTCTCCCCCTCGAGCCCCCCGCGGACGCGGTGTACGGAGCTCTCCGCGCGCGCCTGGAACGTATGGGTCAGCCCATCGGCGGCAATGACCTGCTCATCGCCGCGCAGACGGTTGCCCTCGGCTACACCCTCGTCACCGACAACGAGCGGGAGTTCACGCGAATCGTGGAACTGCCCGTGGAGAACTGGTTGCGATAAGTCCGGGTCATCGCCCGCACCTGTGCGGCCGGCTACAAGATCGTCAAGCGCACGAAGGACGGCTGGTGGGAGGTGCGCGACCCGCACGGGACGCTGGTGTGCCTGACGGTGTACAAGTGCGGCGCGGCCGAGGTGGTGCGGCGGCTCGCCGCGTGATCCGGGTGAATGCTCATCGAACACGAAAGCCGCGGGCCAAGCGCCCGCGGCTTTCGTGTTTGCCGGAGGGTCGGCTCGAATCTCGTCTCTACGGGTGCAGAAAGCGATAGACCTGCGCCTGCACCTGGCCTTCTTCGACGTAGTTGTCGGAGTTCAGCCGCCACAGGTGGATTCCCGCGAGGTTGTTCGCCGTGTACTGGCGCTCGACCTCCGGGAGCGACCGGGTCGTGCAGCTGGTCTCCGGGCAAATCCCGTAGAGCAGCTGCCGCGACTGAAAGCCCAGGCCCGTGAACGTCTGCGGCGTGAGCCCCCATCCGCCGGCGTACGTCTGCATGTTCACGAGATCCAGCGACGACACCGCCTGGTCAAGGTACGCGGTGGAGGCCGGCGACACCGTCACGTAGAACTGCCGGCCGCCGTTTGCCTGGCCCAGGGCGTCCAGCCTGGACCGGACCTGTGAAAGGATCGTCGGCGCGCTGGAGACGACGTTGTTGGACTCGTAGTCGATGTCGTATCCGTCCACACCGCCGCTCACGTCCAGGTACGACGCGATGAACGCGGCCACGGAGTCCGTGTACCGGCTGACGTCGGTGCCCAGCGCGTCGAGCGCCTGCCCCCAGATCCCGCTGCCGTCGCCCCACCACTGCGACACGATGATCCTGATCTGCGGGTTCTGCGCGCGAGCGGTCTGGATGATCCACGTGAAGCGGTTGGCGAGGTCTCCCGTGGCGGGCGTGTCGTAGAGGCCGAAGGTGCCATCGGACTGGACCCCGGCGGGTCCCACGAACAGCACGTCCACGTCCTTGAAGTCGATGCTGGACCACGTGCTCGGGATGGTCCCGTACTACTGGTCGTCGGACATGTACATCCATGCCGCGGCGATGGGAAGCGCAATCGTCGTCGTTTCTCCGATCTCCACGATGCGAGGGTGTGCTCCCGGCGGGCGGTGCAGGGCGCGGGGGGTCGGCTACCGGCACTCGGCCGGCGGGAGCGGCGACGTGGCGGGACGAAGCCCGAACCATCCGCCGTGCGCGTCGAACAGCACGTCGAACTGCCGGAAGAAGCGGTTGCTGGTGTTCACGAACGCGGCGGGCTTGCGATCCGTGAGGATCACGCCGCAGGGCGCCGCCGCGTCCCCGCTGCCGGTGACAAAGGTGTACGTCCCCACCGCATCGCCCGCGGCGGGGATGCGGACCGAGACCCGCCTGCCATTCGCCAGGGGTTGCCCCGGGCCGGGGATGGAGCCGGCGGCCATCTCCGGTGGCAGCGTCAGGAACATGTAGTCGATTCCCGTGTCCGTGAGCAGGGTCCCGGGCGCGCACGCCGAGTCGTCCACCGCCACGCACATGGTGGCTTCCGCCCAGTCGCGCGGGTCCTGGGTCCCGGGCCGCAGCTGCAGGCGGGCGAAGCGAAAGCCGGCCGTGTTCGCGGTCGTAAGCCCCACGTGCACGCCGCGCCCCGTGATCACGTACCCGGACCGCATGGCCCCGGACCGCACGGGAGTGGTGCCCAGGCGGGTGACGTTCAGGAACGGGTTCCGGTCCGGCGTGGCGTCGGGCTGATGGTCGATCTCGCGCCCGAAGCCCACGCCCATGTAGCGGATGCCGGCAGACGCCGGCCGCAATGCCGAGTCCGGGCAAACCTGGCCCGGAGTGTAGTCGGGGCAGAGCGCCTCGCGCTCCACCGCCAGGACCGTCACGCGGGACGTGACGCCGCCGCCATTGCCGGGGAACACCACGTCCACGGGGATCAGCCGGCCCACCCAGAGACGTCGGCTGCTGGACAGGTACTCCCGCCCGGCGGGGTACCGCGACGCCGTCTCGGGCGAGTAGCCCGGCACGTGCTCCGCGCTGAGTGTCAGGCCGGTGCTTCCCACGTCCATGGTGATGGGAAACTGCTGGTTCCCCACCCGGATCTCCACCGTGTTGGGTGCGACAAAGGGGATGAACCCGGTCTGGTCGAATCCGTGGTAGACGGGCGCGGCGGAGGTCTGCGCGGTCAACCCCGGCGCCGCGACGGAGGCGGCCAGGAGCAGGGCGAGCGTGAGCCGCCCGTGCGGGCGGCCGAACGGGGTGTGCATGGAAGGATCCTCCTCCGAGAGATGAAAGGGTCGGCGGCAGGGGGGCGGTGTCCGGGCCACCCCCCTGCGTGCTGCACGCGTGTGGGATCGCTCGCGGCTCAGGCGGGCGACGGGTCCGCCAGCTGGCCGGCCACGGGACCCGTGCCCACGATGCATCCGCCCTGGAACTGCATCCTCGACGTCAGGGCGGGCTCGCTCCCCGGGTTGCCCGCGAGCCCCAGGATCACGCGTTCCACCACGCGCGGCTGCCCGTACACCGTGGCGGTGAAGGGAAGGACCGACGCCCAGCCCGTCAGCCGGGTGCCGACCAGCTGCACCTGCTCCTGTGCGACGAAGTTCTGCTCGGGGTTGGTGGTGAGGAACGCCTGGTTGTCGAGGTTCACGATGAACGGCGCACTGAACGTGGTCCCCGCCTGGATGTTGGTGGGGATGTCGGCAGGGCCGCTGCCCGTCGCGATCACGGTGTCATACGTGAGCACGGTCGGCTGAAGGGCGATTTCGGATCCGGTCTGCGTCATGATGCTGTCTCCTGTCCAGGGTCGGTGGCGCTGGGCCGCCGCGGCCGGGTGCCGCCAGGCGGCGTGGATCCGGGGGGGCAGGCTTGCCCCCGCCGGAACACGCCGCTAACTATGATGCGCCTCCATCAATGCCCCGCCTGGACGTGCATCACATCACCCCGATTTAGCGCTGTGATCTTCATCAATGTGCTGGGACACCCCGGGATCGTCCGTCCGGATGGGCCCGTTACGGGCCGTGCCGCGTACCGGCGCCGCCTTGCCCTGCTCTCCGTGCTGGCCGTGGCGCGGGACCGCCGCGTGTCGCGCGACCGGATCGTGGGCCTGCTGTGGGCCGAGCATTCGCAGGACGCGGCGCGGCACACCCTGGCCGAGGCGCTCTACGTGCTGCGCAAGGAGCTGGGGGAGGGCGTGATCGCCGTGGTGGGCGACGAGGTGGGGCTGGACCCCGCGGGCGTGCGCACGGACGTGGATGCCTTTGAGCGCGCGCTGGAGGAGGGGCGGCTGGAAGACGCGGTGGAGCTGTACGGGGCGCCCTTGCTGGACGGCTTTCACGTGTCCGGCGCCCCCGAGTTCGAGCGCTGGGTGGACGGCGAGCGGGACCGGCTGGCGCGCGCCTGCGCGCGCGCCCTGGAAACGCTGGCCGAGCGCGCGGAGGCGAAGGGCGACCCGCTGGGCGCCGCCGGGTGGTGGCGCCGCCTGGCGGACCACGATCCGTTCAGCTCGCGGGTGGCGCTTCGCCTGGCGCGGGCGCTTGGCGAGGGAGGCGAGCACGCGGCAGCGCTGCGTTACTCCGCCGCGCACGCCGCGCTGCTGCACGACGAGCTGGGCGTGGGCCCGGACCGCGAGCTGGCCGCGTACGTGGAGCGGCTGCGCGCCCAGTCGGCCCCCCTGCCGCCGCCGCTCCCCCGTCCGGCCCCGCCCGCCGCGGGCGCGAACGGCGCGGCGGTCGACTCCGCGCCCGTGGCATCCGCGGAGGCGGCGGAATCCACGGAGGCCATCCAGTCCACGGAATCCGCCCGCTCCACGTCATCGATCGAATCCGCGGGCCCCAGCGAAGCCCCGGAACCGGTCGAGTCCGCGTCGTGGATCAAGTCCCCGAATTCGATCGAGTCCCCGAATTCGATTGAGTCCCCGAATTCGATTGAGTCCGCTACATCGATCGAGTCCGCGAATTCGACCGAAGCCTCGGAACCGGCCGAGTCCGCGGAGCTCATCGGATCCACGACGCTCACGGGGTCCACGGACGCCCACGGATCAGCCGCGGCGCCCGGACCCGCCGGCACCGCGGCGCCGAACGTCGTTTCCCCCACGGGTGCGGAGGGCTCCGCTCCGCCCCACGCGGGCCGGTCCCACCCGCGTCGCGGCCGGCGACGGCTGCCATGGCTGGCCGGCGCGGCGGCGCTGCTGGCGGCGGTGCTGGGGGCCGTGGTCCTGCTGCCCCGGCCGCGGGCGGACGCCACGCGGGCCGCGCACGGCTTTGACCCGCGGCGCATCGCCGTGCTGTACTTCGAGGACTATTCGCCCGGCGCAGACCTGGAGTACCTCGCCAACGGGCTCACGGAGATGCTCATCCACGAGCTCAGCCAGGTCCAGGCCCTGGACGTGATCTCGCGCAACGGGGTCAAGCCCTACCGGCAGGGCACGGTGCCGCTGGACAGCGTGGCCGTGCGGCTGCGGGTGGGGAGCATCGTGGAAGGGAGCATCCAGCGGTCGGGCGACAGCGTGCGGGTGACGGTGCAGCTGATCGACGCCCGCACGCAGTCGCACCTGGAAAGCCGGGTGGTGGTGCGCCCGCTGGGCGACGTGGTGGCGCTGGAAAGCGCGGTGGTGGGAGAGGTGGGCAGCGCCCTGCGCCGCCGCCTGGGGCGGGAGGTGCGCGTGCTGAACGCCGGCGCCGGCACCCGCAGCCACGCGGCCCGCGACCTGGTGCTGCACGCGGAGCAGACGCTGGACGACGCGGATTCGCTGTCCACCAGCCAGGACCCGCTGGACGCGGCGTCCATGCTGCGCCTGATGCGCGACGCCGACGGGCTGCTGGCGCGCGCCCAGGCCGCCGACCCCGCGTGGGCGCGGCCCTCCCTGCTGCGCGGGCGGCTGGCCATCGACCGCCTGGAGCGCGGCGACCGGGACCCGCGGGACCTGCTGGCCGTGGCGGAGGCGTTCGCCCAGCGCGTGCTGGCGCGCGAGCCGCGCAACGCCGAGGCCCTGCAGCTGCGTGCCAGCGCGCGGCTGCGCCGCGGGCTGGCGCTGGGCCCCGCCCCGGCCGCCGGGGCGCACATCCGGGCCGCCGAGGCGGACCTGCGGGCGGCCGTGGCGCTCCAGCCCCGCCTGGCCCGCGCCTGGAGCACGCTGTCCCTCCTGCTGCTGGTGCGCGGGCGCCACGCCGAGGCGCGGCTCGCCGCAGACCGCGCCCTGGCCGCGGACCACTACCTGGACGACACGGCTCCGTTCCTGCTGCGCGTCTACTACACCGCCATGAACCAGGCCGACCACCGCCGGGCCCGCGACGTGTGCAACGAGGGGGCGCGGCTCTTTCCCGGTGACTGGCGCTTTACG
>NZ_DASURI010000662.1:0-12665 GCF_036280135.1 Longimicrobium sp. | reverse complement strand
ACGAGGCCGGCCCCCATGCACCGGGGCCGGCCTCTCGTTTCTCACACCATTCGTTCCTCGCACACATCCGTCCACACGCGCACCAGCGTCATCCTGAGGGGCCCTCACCGGCCGTGACCGTACTGGATGCATACGGCCCCGAAGGATCTTGCGTCCAATGCACGAGGCCGGCCCCATGCACCGGGCCGGCCTCTCGTTTCGCACACAATTCGTCCCTTGCACACATCCGCCCACACGCGCACCAGCGTCATCCTGAGGGGCCCTCGCGGGCCGTGACCGTACTGGATGCATACGGCCCCGAAGGATCTTGCGTCCAATGCACGAGGCCGGCCCCCATGCACCGGGCCGGCCTCTCGGTTCGCACACAATTTCGTCCTTCGCACACACCCGCCCACACGCGCACCAGCGTCATCCTGAGGGGCCCTCGCGGGCCGTGACCGTACTGGATGCATACGGCCCCGAAGGATCTTGCCCGCAAAGCTCTGCGGCTGCCCTCGTGCACGGAAGCCAATCCCGAGTCTCGCACACAAGATCCTTCGTCGCCGCCACGCATCACGCGCGGGAGAAGTCCGCGCGGCGGCTCCTCAGGATGACGCTGCCGAGGAAACGGGAGGACTCGAGCACGCATCTGTCATCCGACGACGATCACAGCGCCTGGCCGAGGGCGGATTCCAGCGCGGCGCGGCGGCGGCGGCTGACGGTGACCTGCGTGCCGTCCTGGAGGAGGAGCACCAGCTGGCCGTTGAACCACGGCTGGATCTCGCGCACGCGGTCCAGGTTCACCACGGTGGACCGATGCACGCGCACGAAGCGGCGCGGGTCCAGCCGCGCGGCCAGGTCGCCCAGCGGCTCGCGCAGCAGGTGCGTGGCGCCGCCCGCGTGCACCTCCGCGTACGACCCCGCCGCGCCGATCCAGTCGATGTCGTCCACACCCACGAACGTCCACCGCTCACCGCGCGGCACCAGCACCCGCGACGCCCATCCGCTCGCCGGCGGCCCGGACGCCGTGGCCTCGTCATCCGCCGGGCGGAGCGGATCAGCCGTCGGCGCGGGGGCAGAGGACGCGACGGACGCCAGCAGCGCATCCAGCAGCCGATCCGACGCGCCGCGCAGGCGGCGGTCGCGCACGGCTTCCTTGGCCCGCGCGACGGCGGCGTAGAAGCGCTCGTCGCTGAACGGCTTGAGCAGGTAATCCACCGCGCGCTCGTCAAAGGCGCGCAGGGCGTAGGCATCGTACGCCGTCATGAACACCGTCACGGGACGCGACGCGGCCGGCAGCGCGGCCAGGCAGCCGAACCCGTCCAGCCGCGGCATCTGCACGTCCAGCAGCAGCAGGTCCGGCGCGAGCGCCATCACCGCGTCCGCCGCCTCGCGCCCGTCGCCCGCCTCGCCAACGACCTCCACGTCGGGATCGGCGCCCAGCAGGCGCACGACGCCGCGCCGGGCGATCGCCTCGTCGTCCACCACCAGCGCGCGAACGGGCGGCGTCATGCGCCCTCCCCCGCCCCGCCGGCCGCCGCCAGCGCCGCGCCCGCGTACGACAGCGGCAGCTCCACCGTCACCACGGCGCCCCGCGGCCCGTCGCGCACGGTGAGCGAGGCCGCGCCCCGGTACAGCTCCGCCAGCCGCGCGCGCGTGCCCGCCAGCCCCACGCCCGTCCCCGGCGCGGACGACGCCGCGGACACGCCCGGCCCGTCGTCCTCCACGGAGAGGACCAGCCGGCCGTCCGCCACCTCCGCGCGCACCGTCACCTCGCCCTCGCCCACCGCGCCCACGCCGTGGCGGATGGCGTTCTCCACCAGCGGCTGCAGCAGCAGGCGCGGCACGCGGGCCTCGCGCGCGTCCGGGTGGATGACGGCGGACGTCCGCAGCCGGTCGCCAAAGCGGATGCGCTCGATCTCCAGGTAGCGCTCCGTGAAGTCCAGCTCGTCCGCCAAGGTGGCCGTGTGGTCGGCGTCGTCGCGCAGGGTGCGGCGCAGCAGCTCGCCCAGGTTCAGCACCACGGACAGCGCCTCGCGGCTCCCCGTCTCGCGCACCAGCATGGCCACGGTGTTCAGCGCGTTGAACAAAAAATGCGGCTGCAGCCGGTCCGAGAGCGCCTGCAGACGGGCGCCCGCCAGCTGCGCCTCCAGCCGGGCCGCGCGCGTCTCGCGCTCGCGCAGGGCGCGCTGGACCGCCACCACCTGCGCGCCCGCCAGGACGACGGCGTAGAGGACGAGGGTGGAAGGCAGACGGTTGGCCGCCATCCCCAGGATGAAGCCGGATGTGACGGGCCGGTCCTCGCCCATGATCCACCGCGCGCCGAACGCGAACGCCAGCGCGGGGATGAGGGAGAGAACGACCGCCACGGCCAGGTGCACGGGCAGGTGCCGCGCGAGCCCTCCGCGGACGAGGGGAAAGCGGCGGCCCAGCGAGAGCACCAGCGGCGTGAGGGCGGCCCAGGCGAGGTACGGCACCAGCTGGTACAGCATCATCCGCCACCACGGCGGGCCGCTCTCGCCCAGCAGGGCGTAGCCCAGCACGGTCTGGCTGCCCACGAGCAGGCCGTACAGCAGCCACGCGCCCGCGATCATCGCGAACGCGCGGCGCCCCATCCGCCCGGCAGGCTCGCGATGCAACGTCATGGGATTCGGATGCGGGAGAGAGCTGAGATACGACGATGGAGACGCCGTGCTTTCGATACGTCCGCCGGCGCGCGGACGTTCCCTGTCGTCGATGGATGCCGCGCGGAGGCGGCTTCGCGCGAGGGTTCTCCCCCTCTCCGCGAAGAACGAGCGGGGAGGGGGCCGGGGGGTGGGGCGGGCTGCTATCGGTGCGATCCATCCCCCCCTCGGCAGATCCGTCCTCAGTGCTTGAGCGCCTGGACGACGGCGTCCACGACGCGGTCCACGACGTCCTCGGCGGGCTCGTGAAAGGTGGCGCCGGCCGCCTTGACGTGTCCCCCGCCGCCGAACTGCCGCGCGACGTAGTTCACGTCCGCCGCGCCGTTGGAGCGCAGCGACACCTTGGTCTCACCCGGCGACGTCTCGCGAAAGAGCAGCGCCACCTCCGTGCCCTCCACCGAGCGCACGTGCTCGATGAGCCCGTCGAAGTCCTCGCCCGAGACGCCCAGCCGCGCCGTCACCCGGTGCGGGATCACCATCCACCCCACGCGGCCGTCGGCGCTGGCGCCCAGGCTGTCCAGCGCCTCGCGCAGCAGTTCCAGCCGCCGCCGCGGCGCCGTGGCGAACAGGCGGCGGTAGACCACCTCGGGGTCGATGCCCAGCCGCATGAGCTCCGCCGCCACGGCCAGGACGCGCGGCGTGGTGTTGCCGTAGCGAAACGAGCCCGTGTCGCTCACCAGCGCCACGTACGCCCCCAGCGCCGACGCGCGGGGGATGGGGTCGCCGGCCAGGGTGATGAGGTCGTACACCATCTCGCCCGTGGCCGCGGCGGAAGGATCCTGCACGGCCACGTCGCCCACCACCTCGCGGCCGGGCGGATGGTGGTCCACCACCAGCGTGCGGTCGCGGGGCAGGCGCGGCGCGAGCTGGCCCACCCGGTCGGGCTCCGACGTGTCGAGGACCAGGAAAAGGTCCGCCTCGTCCAGGGCCGCGTCGGCCTCGGGAGAGCCCAGGTCCGCCACCACGTCCTGCCGGTGCAGCACGAAGCGCAGCGAGTCAGGGAACGGTGTGGGGTTCACGATGGTAGCACGTACTCCGCGGCCCTCCAGCCACGCCGCGATGGCCGCCTGCGAGCCGGCGCCGTCGCCGTCGGCGTTGACGTGCGTGTGCAGGACCACGTGGCGGGCCGCCAGCAGCGGCTGCAGCAGCCTGCGCAGGGGAAAGGCGCGGGACTCGGGGACGGCCAGCAGGTCGCTCATCGCGTTGGGTGCAAGGGTGCGGGCTGGCGTGGATGCTACGGACCCGGCGCCCCGCGCGCAACGTGCGCGGCCGTCCGGGCCCGCGGGGGACGGCATTCGGCCCCCCGTGCGAATTGCGCCGCGCGGGGGCCTGAACGCTTGACGGCGCTTACCCGGCGGTTACATTCAGCCCCCAATCAGAGAAGAATGCTGCTGCGGCTCCACCTCCCGCCCCCGGGGACGAGCACCGCCAGCCCACGGCCCCGTACCCCGCGGGGCTACCCTCAACGTTCCACAACCCCCACCCATGCGGCGGACGAACGTTCGCCCAGACAGGAGCTGTCATGAGCCTTTTCGCGCGTAAGTCGATCGACGAGCTGCGCGCCGACGCCTTCAGCGAAGGCGAGCACGCGCTCAAGCGGTCACTCACCGCCACCAACCTCGTGCTGCTGGGCATCGGCGCCATCATCGGCGCGGGCATCTTCGTGCTCACCGGCACGGCGGCCGCCCGCAACGCGGGTCCGGCCGTGGTCATCTCGTTCATCGTCGCCGGCCTGGGCTGCCTGTTCGCGGGTCTGTGCTACGCCGAGTTCGCGGCCATGATCCCCATCGCCGGCTCGGCCTACACGTACGGCTACGCCACGCTGGGCGAGTTCATCGCGTGGATCATCGGGTGGGACCTGATCCTGGAGTACCTGTTCGGCGCGGCGACGGTGGCGGTGGGCTGGAGCGGCTACTTCACGGAGTTCATGCGCGAGATCGGGCTCAACCTGCCAGATGCATGGACACAGGCGCCGCTGGCCGTGCAGGGCACGCACACCCTGGTGCGCAACCCCGGCGCGGTCATCAACCTCCCGGCGATGATCCTGATCCTGCTGATGACCGCCCTGCTGGTGGTGGGCATCCAGGAGTCGGCCAAGTTCAACAACGTCATCGTCTACGTGAAGACGGTCATCGTGCTGCTGGTGATCGGCTTCGGCTTCCAGTACGTGGACACGGCCAACTGGCACCCGTTCATCCCCGAGAACACGGGCGAGTTCGGCAAGTTCGGCTTCAGCGGCATCGTGCGCGCCGCGGCGGTGGTGTTCTTTGCCTACATCGGCTTCGACGCGGTGTCGACGGCGGCGCAGGAGGCCAAGAACCCCCAGCGCGACCTGCCCATCGGCATGCTGGGCTCGCTGGCCATCTGCACGGTGCTGTACATCCTGATGGCGCTGGTGATGACGGGCATGGCGCACTACACCGAGCTGGACGTGCCGCACCCGGTGTTCGTGGCGCTGGAAAAGGCGGGCGAGCCGCTGGCGTGGCTGCGCTACTTCGTGAACGTGGCCGCCATCGCGGGCCTGGCGTCGGTGGTGCTGGTGATGCTCATGGGCCAGCCGCGCGTGTTCTACAGCATGTCGCGCGACGGCCTGCTGCCGCCGGTGTTCGGCAAGGTGCACCCCAAGTACCGCACCCCGTACATCACCACCATCCTCACGGGCTGCATCGCGGCGCTGGTGGCCGGCTTCTTCCCCATCGGCCTGCTGGGCGAGCTGGTGTCCATCGGCACGCTGCTGGCGTTCGTGATCGTGTGCGGCGGCATCTGGTACCTGCGGGTGAAGGAGCCCAACCGCGAGCGTCCGTTCCGCACGCCCATGGTGCCCCTGGTGCCCATCCTGGGCATCGCCACCTGCGGGTTCATGATGTACTTCCTGCCGGCGGACACGTGGCTGCGCCTGATCATCTGGATGGTCATCGGCGTCATCATCTACTTCCTGTACGGCCGCAAGCACAGCGTGCTGCAGCGCACGGGACACCAGGTGTTCGAGGCCGAGCCGTCGCGCCCCAACTTCACGCACGAGCAGTAAGCGTTCTGCTCCGCGCGACGTACGCCGCCCCTTTCCCGGATGCCGGGAGAGGGGCGGTTTTGCGTGGGGGCGGTACGGGGTATGGAAGTGCGAAAGTGCGAAAGTGCGAAAGTGCGAAGTGCGAAAGTGCGAAAGTGCGGCGGCAGCACCTTCCCCCCCACAGACGGCGTGGGAAAGGGGACCACGCACGAGGGTCCGGCGTCTGCCGGCCCGCGAGGGGCCCCCACCCCCCGGCCCCCTGCCCCCGCTTCGCGGGGGAGGGGGAGAACTTCAATCTCGCGGCAGGCAGCCCGTGGAAGTCTACACCCTCTCCCGCGCAGTTTGCGGGAGAGGGTGCGAGCGACAGCGAGCGGGTGAGGGCCTCCCGCCGCCCTGCGAAAGGGCTCGATCTCGCCTCCATGGTTGCGCCGGGGCGCCATCCGTCCCAGGTTGGGCCTCCGCGCCGCGTGGGCGGCGGTGACATCATCTACTCGGGTGCGGTCTGCATCCTGCGGTCGGCGCAGCCAGGCGCCACGCGGAAACACGGGAGCGGATGAGCCAGGCGGACATACCCCAGGTCGTACGCGCGTTCATCGCGCAGAACATCGAGTCGGCGGAGCTGCTGGAAACGCTGCTGCTCGTCCATTCCGCCCCCCAACGGGAGTGGACCCCGGACGACGTGGCGCGGTCCATCTACACCGTCCCCGCGTCCGCCATCCGCCGCCTGGAGCAGCTGGTGGCGCTGGGGCTGGCCGCGCGCGGCGCCGGCGAGGCGTACCGCTACGCCCCCGGCACCCCCGAGCAGGCCCGCCATGTGGACGCGCTGGCGGCGGCGTACCGTGCCAACCGCGTGGCCGTCATCAACCTCGTGTACGCCACGCCCCCCGACCCGCTCCGCAGCTTCGCCGACGCGTTCAAGCTCAGGAAAGACTGATGATGGGGACCCTCGTCTACGCCCTGTGCGCCCTGACCAGCCTGGCGTGCGCCGTGCTGCTGCTGCGCGGCTACACCCGCACGCACGCGCGGCTGCTGCTGTGGAGCGGGCTGTGCTTTGCCGGGCTGGCGCTCAACAACATCCTCCTTGTCGTCGACAAGCGGCTCGTCCCCACGATGGACCTGTCGCTGTGGCGGTCCGTTCCCGCCCTGGTGGGCGTGGCCCTTCTGCTCTACGGTCTGGTATGGGAGACGCGCTGAGCGCGGTGGTGAGCGGCGTGCTGGTGGCGGGCTACGCCGTCGCCGGCCTGTTCTTTCTTCGCTTTTGGCGCGACACCCGCGACCGGCTGTTCGGCATCTTCGCGGCCGCGTTCTGGCTGCTGGCCGCGCAGCGCCTGGCCCTGGCCCTGTCCGCGGACCCCAACGGCGAGCAGCTGATGCTGTACGGCATTCGCCTGCTGGCGTTCGTGCTCATCCTGGCCGCCATCGTGGACAAGAACCGCGGCTCCTCCCGCCCCGACTGACGCGGTACGGCACAGAGAGCGGCGCGTTACGTAGCAGATGCACGAAGTCGTTGTCCGGCGGGGTCCGCGGGGCTAGATTGATCCTTCGCCCCGCCGTTTTCCAGGCACGCAGTTTGGCGACCCGATCCGAGGTGGCCCATGTCGCGCGTGACCGTCCTTGTCGTCGATGACGATCCCGATCAGCACACCCTGTGCGGCGTGTTCCTGGAGCATTCCGGGTTCGCCGTCCTGCACGCCTTTGATGGCCAGGAGGGGGTGGAGATGGCGCGCGCCCACCAGCCGGCGTTGGTGCTGATGGACGTGCGCATGCCGCGGATGGACGGCATCACGGCACGCAGGGCGCTGGCGGCGGACCCGGCCACGGCGCACATCCCCGTGGTGGCCCTGAGCGCGGACGTGCTCACGTGGCCCGAGGCGCGGGTGGTGGAGGAGGGCTTTGCCGGCTACCTGCCCAAGCCGTGCAACCTGGAGCGTATCTCCGGCCTCATCGAGCGCCTGACGCGCGCGAGCGCGGCGCAGGGGTGCGCGGCGGCCGGCCCGGGGGCCATGATGGCGGTGTAGGGGCGAGGGCCCTCACCCGCTCGGCTGGCCCTCACCCGCTCGCTGTCGCTCGCACCCTCTCCCGCAAACTGCGCGGGAGAGGGTGTAGACGTCTACGGGCGCACTGCACTTTGGCGGAGGGCCTGCGGGCGAGGAGCCGGTGAGGAAGGCCTCGGCGCTGCGCGACGGGGGGCCCTCTCCCCCGACCGCCTTTTGCTCGTTCCTCGCAACGGCGGTCGACCCCTCCCCCAACTTCGGGGGAGGGGTTTGTCGTAGGGACGGTTCAGCGCGCGAGGACAACTTCCACGCGGGCCCGCAGTTCTCCCCCTCCCCCGCGAAGCGGGGGCAGGGGGTCGGGGGGAGGGGGCCCTCCGCCCGCGATAGAGGCTCGCTACATCACGCGAACCCAGTCCGGCCGTCGTGCCTGCACGAACTCGACGTCGTGCCAAATGCCCGCCCGCGGAACTCCGCGCGCGGGCATTGTCATTCTGCCGTCGTTCTCCCCCTCTCCGCGAGGAACAAGCGGGGGAGGGGCGGGCCGCTGCCGGCGCGATCCGTCCTCCCTCGCTCGATTCCGTCCTCTACGGCTCCCGCACCCGCCCGGCCTTTTCCGCCTCCTGCGCACGCTGCCGCGCCTGCTCCGCCGCCTCCGTGGCCGAGCCGGGCTCCCGGCCCGACGGACGAGTCGGCGTCGGCTGCGTGGGCCGGGGCGCGGGCGCGCGCTGCGCGGGGGGCACGGTCTGCGTCCGCGCCGGTCGTTGCGTCGGCGCGGGGGCCTCGTCGTCGCCCACGCGCTCGCCGCGGGCGGCCTGCTCCATCTCGTCCCGCGCCTCGTCCTCCGCGCGGGTGCGGGACGGCGCGGCGCGGTTGCCCTGGATGGTCGCGCCGCCCAGGCGAAGCCCCTGCACGGGCAGCCCCTCGGGAAGCATCCGCTCGATGACGGCCGTGTTGATGGGCTCCGCCTCCACGTCCACGTCCACGAAGCGCAGGGTGTCGCCCACGATCATCCCGAAGTCGCCCGTCACGTGCGTGCCGCGCGCCCGCACGTCCACCTCGCGGCCCAGGAACATCAGCCCCTCGGGCCGGTTCTCGATGCGCAGCGACATCTGCCCCGTGGCCTCGCGAGGAAAGCGCGGATACAGCCACAGCAGGTCGCGGAATGCCACGCTGTCGCTGCGGAAGGCGATGTCGTACATCGGCGCCTCCGCCTCGTTGAACCACTCCGGGAAGCTGTCCGTGCGCACCACGCCCGACATGGACAGCCGCGAGTTGGGCAGGGCGATCACGGGCGCGTCCAGCTCCACGTGCGCCCGCAGCAGCGCCACCTGCCCCTGCACCTGGTTGAAGCGCACGGTGTCGCGAAAGATCTGCGCGACGCCCCGCAGCGAGTCCACGTGCAGCCGGGAGCCGTTGGTGCTCCCCGGCGCGAAACGGACGCGGGTGATGCGCCCGTTGAGCCGCGTGAAGTTCATCGTCCGGATGTAGCCGCCCCGCACGCGGTCCACCAGCACGAGCGACGTGTCGCTCAGGGCATCCGCCACCATCGCCCGCTGCGCGCGGGGGGAGAGCGTGCTGTCGGGCGACCACGGCGTCTGCACGCGGACAACGCCGTTCACCATCCGGATGGTGTCCAGCAGCGTCGCCCGCTCGATGCGCGGCTCGTTGGGATCGCGCGTGGTGGTGTCCGCGAAGATCGCCTGGTAGTTCCACAGGGTGTCGCCCGGGAGCTTGAAGACGTACACCTCCGGGTCGTACAGCGTGGCGCGCGTGATGTGGATGCGCGGCGACAGCAGCGTGGTGATGCGGTAGTCCAGGTACGCGCTGTCGGCCACGACAAAGGGGCGGCCCTCGTTGTCCACCAGCCGCAGGCCGTAGACCTTGGCGCCCTCGAACAGGTTTCCCTCGATGTCGCGCACGTACAGCTTGCCGCCCCGCACGTTCTTGCCCAGCGCCTCCAGCGTGCGCTGCAGCACGAACGCGTGGCCGCGGTCCGTGCGCGCCACGATGTTCAGGACGAGAAGGACGATCAGCAGGCCCAGGGCAAAGCCGCCCAGGCCCCACGTGAGCATCCGCACGGTGCGGGCGCGCGACGCCACGGCCTAGCCCTCCCCGCGGGCCGTGGCGCGCGGCTCCTTGCGGTCATCCATGAAGATGCTCTCCATGCCGTGGCCCACGTCGCTCTCCTCGTCCAGCAGCGGCGGACGGCCGCGCCGAAAGAACAGGTGCCGGCTCGTGGGGACAAAGTCGCCCGCGTCCTCGAAGTACATGTAGTGCGTCACGCGGATGACGCCGCCGCCCAGCCGCAGCACGTTCAGCGAGTTCTTTTCCCGCTCGCGCGCCCGGCCCCGGCGCGACGTGCTGGTGCCGCTCTGGGCGATGATGATGCCGTGCTCGCGGTCCGTGCCCGCGTACACGTCCAGCGAGTTGCCGATGTACGCCCGGTGCAGGTGCCCGCCCAGGATCAGGTCCACCCGCATCTCCGTGAACGCGTCCAGGGCCCGCTTGGCCTTGGGCATCACGTCCGCGCCCTCCCAGTCCGGCGGCGGGGCGAAGTGGTGATGGGCCACGATGATGCGGTGCACGTCGTCGGGCACGCCCTGGAACGCCTCGCGGGCAAAGTCGATCTGCCGGCGGTGGATGCGCCCGTTGGTGATGGCCATCCGCGGCGCCGTGCTGTTCAGCGAGACGATGACGGCCCCGGGGATGGTCGTCACCGAGTCCAGCTTGTCGCTGATGTACGTGCAGTAATGGCGGTACGGGTCCGACAGGCGCTCCAGCCCGCGGTACAGGGGCACGTCGTGGTTGCCCGGCGTGACGACCGTCGGCACCCGGGGCAGCGTGTCCAGGAACGCCCGCGCGGCGGCGAACTGCTCCTCGCGGGCGCGCTGGGTAAAGTCGCCGGAAGCCACGATGCAGTCGGGCGCCAGCCGGTGCGCGAACGCGCGCAGGGCCTCGCCCACCCTCTCGTGGTACGGCGGGCCAAAGTGCAGGTCGGAGACGTGCAGCAGGGAGATCAAGCCGGCTCGGACGGGGCTGTACGTGGATTCGATGACCGCGCGAACGGAACGGGTACCTGCTACCCGCGTGCCAGCGCGGGAGGTTCCCGCGTCAACCCGGGAAACGGCAGGTCCGCGCGGGCGTTCAGGTCCAGCCCGCCGGCCTCGCCCCGGCGCCAGCGAAAGAGCCCCGCGCGGGCGATCATGGCCGCGTTGTCCGTGGACAGGCGCGGCGACGGCGCGTACAGCTCGCCGTCCCGCCCCAGCCTGCGCCTGAGCGATTCGCGCAGGGCGCGGCTGTTGGCCACGCCGCCGCCCAGCACCACGCGCCGGCACCCCGTCTCGCGGACGGCGCGCATGGTCTTTTCCGTCAGCACGTCCACGACGGCGGCCTGGAACGACGCGGCCACGTGCGGCACCTCGTCCGCCAGCGTCCCCTCGGATTCCAGGCGGCGGACGAGCAGGCGCAGGGCGTTCTTCAATCCGCTGAACGACATCTCGTAAAAGTCCGCCTCCCCCGGCTTTTGCCCCCGGTTGAAGAGGGGACGGGGGAGCGGATGCCGCTTGGGATCCCCCTCCGCCGCCGCGCGCTGGATGGACGGGCCGCCGGGATAGCCGAGGCCGAGGATCTTGGCCGCCTTGTCGAACGCCTCGCCGGCGGCGTCGTCGCGGGTGGCGCCCAGCAGGTGGTACTCGCCCCAGGCGGGCACCCACAGGAGCATGGTGTGTCCCCCGCTCACGAGCAGCGCCACGAACGGCGGCTCGGCGCCGGGGTGCTCCAGCGAGGTGGCGAACAGGTGCCCCTCCATGTGGTGCACGCCCACGACGGGCTTGCCCGCCGCCCAGGCCGCCGCCTTGCCCCACGCCAGCCCCACGAGCAGCGCGCCGATGAGCCCTGGCCCCGCCGTCACGGCCACGAGGTCCACGTCGTCCAGGGTGACGCCGGCCTCGCGCAGGGCGCCGTCCACCACGTCGTCCACCGTGCGCAGGTGGGCGCGGCTGGCCAGCTCGGGGACCACGCCGCCGTACAGCTGGTGGATGTCCTGCGTGAAGATGACGTGCCCCAGCAGGTCGTGCTCGCCCCGCAGCACGGCGGCGGAGGTCTCGTCGCACGAGGTCTCGATGCCCAGCACCAGCGTGTCGCTCACGGCGCCCCTCCGCGCTGCGAGTCCGCCGGGGCCGCGGCGGGCGCGGCGGCAGCCGGGGGCGGCGCCGCGCCTTCGGGGTAGATGCGGACGCGGGCCGGCGTGGCCACGGGCGTCGCGCCCCCCGGCAGGCCGTCAAAGACGAGCGGCGCGTCCACGCCTTCGGGCGGGATGGCGGCCGGCAGCGAGTCGCGCGCGACGACGGCGCGGACGGTGACGGGGAGGATGCGCTCCACGACGCGCCGCGGTCCCTGCACGTTCAGCTGGATGCGCGACGGCGTGGCCTCCAGCCCGTCGGGCACGTAGACCTGCACGTCGCCCAGGGACCGCTGGCCGCGGACGTCCATGGCGCCGCTCACCCGCACGGCGGGGCGCGAGAAGCTCAATCCGCCCATCCCCGCCGTGTCCAGCTCGATCTGCCGGGAAAAGGTGCTGTCCGTCGTGGGGACGATCTCGAAGCGCTCCGTCGTCACGGAGGTGATCTCGGCCAGGCGGTCCGCCGGGCCCGTGACGCGCACCTCGGCGGGGAGGATCTCCACGCTGTCGCTCAGGACGTAGCGGTCCAGCGACCGCCGGCCGATGCGGGCGCGCACGGGCACCACGCGGCTGGACAGGCGCTGCAGCTCCAGCCGGACGACGGCGGGGCGGATGTCCTGCACCCGCACCACCAGCCCGGCGGGGATGCGCAGCATGGAGGGATCCACGGGGAACGCGCGGCGGTCGCCCACGTTGCTGAGCGGAAGGACGAGCGTGGGGCGGTCCAGCGCCAGCTCCCACAGCTCGCGGCCGGGCCCGGAGAACTGCACGCGCACCTCGGCGGGCTCGGGCACGCCGCTCAGCACGTACTCCGGGTCGCG
>NZ_DASURI010000661.1:0-6358 GCF_036280135.1 Longimicrobium sp. | reverse complement strand
ACCCCTCCCCCAACTTCGGGGGAGGGGTCGGTGGACAGGCGAGATCCTGCATCGTTGCTCAGACCGCGCGTCCGCGCGGTGCACCTCTCTCCGTGAGGAACGAGCGGGGAGAGAGGGGCGGGTCGCTGCCGGCGCGATCTGTCCTCCCCAATATGAAGTTCTCCCCCTCCCCCGCGAAGCGGGGGCAGGGGGCCGGGGGGAGGGGGCCCTCCGCGGGCCGGCAGACTGCCAGCCATCGTGCAGGGTCTGCTTCCGGGGGCCCTCCGCGGGCGGTAGACAGCCCGCCGGAGTGCACGATCCCTCATCCGTGTTTCGTCGCGGTCCCGAAGCACGCGGTCGCACGTTCGACGTTCGAAGGTCACACTCAGAAGCCAGGTACCAGGAGATCCGATGAAGCTGCGCCACGCCGTGGTTCTTGCCCTCGTGCCGATGGTGGGGCTGGGCGCCTGCAAAAAGCGCCCGGCCACCAATCCCGGCCCGGAGACGACCGTGGACGGGGGGATGACGGACGCCGACCGCGCCCGCGCCGACAGCATTCGCCTGGCCAACGAGGCCGCGGACCGCGAGCGCGCCGAGCGCGATCGTGCGGAGAACGCGCGGCTGGAGCGCGAGCGCCTGGACCGCGAGACGGCCGGCGCCCGCGAGGTGCTCACGGACATCGTCTTCTTCGAGTACGACAGCGACGAGATCAGCGGCCGCGCCGAGGAGGCGCTCCGCCTCAAGGCCGCCGTCCTGGCCGCCAACCCCAACGTGCGCCTGCGCATCGAGGGCCACGCCGACCAGCGCGGCAGCACCGAGTACAACCTGGCCCTGGGCCAGCGCCGCGCCGAGGCCGTCCGCGCGTTCCTGGCCAACTACGGCATCGACCCGGACCGCTTTACCACCGTGAGCTACGGCAAGGAGCGCCCCCTGGCCGAGGGCGACGACGAGGAGTCGTGGGGCCGCAACCGGCGCGCGGAATTCGGCATCATCGGCGGGCAGGTGACCGTGGTGCCCCAGGAGCTTCGATGAAGGCGCGCACGCTTTTCGCTCTCGCCCTGCTGCCCCTGGCCGGGGCGTGCGTGGCCACCAAGCAGGACGTGCAGGAGCTGCGGCTGGACATGGCCCAGCAGCGGGCCCACCAGGACTCGCTCTTTCGCGCCCTGGTGGGACGGACGGAGGCCATGCTGGACTCGCTGAGCGACCAGAACGTGCGCCTGCGGGGGGACGTGGCCAACCGCCTGCTGGCCATCGAGCGGCAGCTGGTGCAGATCCAGGAGCTCAGCGGCGCCAACCAGGCCCAGCTCTCGGACCTGCGCCGGCAGATCGACCAGCGCGCGGCCGAGGAGCGCCGGCGCCAGCAGGAGGCGGCCGACGCCGCGGCGGCCGGCCAGGACGGCGGCGGCGGATCCGCGGCGGACGCGGGCGACCCCGACGAGCTGTACGAGGCCGCCCAGGCGGCGCTGCGCCGGGGCTCGGTGGGAACGGCGCGGGCGGGGTTCGAGGAGTTCATCCGCGCCAACCCGCAGCACCGGCTGGCCCCCGAGGCACAGTACAACATCGGGCAGAGCTACGAGCAGGGGCGCGACACGGGCAACGCCATCACGGCGTACGGCCGCGTGGTGGAATTGTATCCCACGTCCGGCCGGGCGCCCGCGGCCCTGCTGCGCATGGGACGGCTGGAGCTGGGGCGCGGCAACCGCACGGAGGCCCGCGCCCGGCTCAACCAGATCGTGCAGCGCTACCCCCGCGCGCCGGAGGCCGGCGAGGCGCGGACGGAGCTGCAGCGCCTGGGGACGCGGTGAACCGCCGCCCTGCACCGGGGTCATAAGCGCGTGCGCTGCCCCTTTTGCCACCACACGGACGACCGCGTGGTCGACTCGCGCAGCGTGCGCGAGGGCCGCGCGGTGCGCCGCCGCCGCGAGTGCCTGCGGTGCGAGCGGCGCTTCACGACGTACGAGTACATCGCGGAGCGCCCGCTGCAGGTGCTCAAGCGGGACGGCGAGCGCGAGCCGTACGACCGGCGCAAGCTGCTCAACAGCATCCAGATCGCCACGGCCAAGCGCCCCGTGAGCCGCACGGAGATCGACCGCATCGTCGAGGACATCGAGCGCGAGCTGGACCGGCGCGAGAGCGGCGAGGCCGAGAGCCAGGAGATCGGCGCCATGGTGATGGACCGCCTGAAGTCGCGGGACCACATCGCCTACGTGCGCTTTGCCAGCGTGTACCGGGACTTCCAGGACCCCGAGGAGTTCTACCAGGAGTTCCGTGACCTGGCGGAGCGCCAGGCGGCGAGCGAGATGCGCCGCCAGCACTACGAGCTGCCGCTGGGCGCGGCGGCCGGCGACGACGGACCGCCGGACCCGGCGGACGGTACGGAATGATCCGGCGGGCCCCGGCCCGCCTTTCCCGCGAGATGATGAAGAAGTTCGTATCCGGTGGCGTTCAGGGCGAAATGCCGTTCCTGGACCACCTCGAGGAGCTGCGCTGGCGCATCCTGTGGAGCCTGCTGGCCCTGATCGTGGGCTCGGTGGTGGGCTTCATCCTGGTGGACCGGATGAACGCCATGGAGCTGCTCATCCGCCCCATCGAGCCGTTCCTGAACGGGGGCAAGCTCAAGTACCTGAGCCCCACCGACCCGTTCTTCGTCACCATCAAGCTGTCGCTGCTGGCCGGGGTGGTGCTGGCGTCGCCCATCATCATCTACCAGGTGTGGGCCTTCCTGGCGCCCGCCCTGATGCCCTCGGAAAAGCGGGTGATCGTCCCCGCGCTGTACATGGGCGTGGTGCTGTTCGTCATCGGGGTGGCCATGAGCTACGAGCTCGTGCTGCCCATGACGCTCAAGTTCACCATGGGCTTTCAGACCAAGTTCCTGGAACAAAGCATCGTCATCGGGCCTTACATGGCCATGGTGACGCGGCTGCTGCTGGCGTTCGGCGTGGTGTTCGAGCTGCCGGTGGTGATCCTGATCCTGAGCGCCCTGGGGCTGGTGACGCCGGAGTTCCTGGCCAGCAAGCGCCGGCACGCCATCGCGGCCATCACGGTGCTGGCGTCGGTGCTCACGCCCGGCGACGTGATCACCGTGACGCTGATGATGATGGTGCCGCTGATCCTGCTGTACGAGTTCAGCATCCTGCTGTCGCGCCTGGTGGCCCGGCGCCGCGTGGCGAACGCGGCGGCCGCGGCCGCCGCCGAGGCGTGACGGGAGCGCCCGTGGGTATCCCTGACCTTCGCAGTCCCGTGACGTCCACCCTTCGCCGGCGCCTGGGCGTGCTGGCCGCGGCCGCGCTGCTGGCCCTGGCCGCGGCGCCCGCCGTGGCGCAGATCATTCCCGGGCGCCCGCAGCCCGGCCGGCCGGCGCGTGGCGCCCCGCAGCGTCCGCAGGGGCGCGCGGCCGGCGACACGGTGCCCGGGGACAGCACGCGGCGCCGCGAGGTGCCGGAGGACTCCACCATCAACGCCCTGCTGCGCCTGCCGGGGTACGACCCGGTGGAGTACCAGGGCGACAGCGCGCAGTTCAACAACCGCGAGCGCACGCTGCGCC
Organism: Longimicrobium sp.; assembly: GCF_036280135.1. Classification (GTDB taxonomy): domain Bacteria; phylum Gemmatimonadota; class Gemmatimonadetes; order Longimicrobiales; family Longimicrobiaceae; genus Longimicrobium. The sequence goes on along the minus strand of NZ_DASURI010000661.1, from coordinate 2,835 downwards.
TGCGGGGCAACCCCGTGGTGTCGCAGGGCACCACGCGGCTGGAGGCCCGCGACAGCATTGTGTACCGAGAGCGCAGCGACTTCGTGGAGGTGTACGGGCGGCCCCAGGTGACGGGGGCCCAGCAGGACATCTCGGGCGAGGTGATGTACTACGACCTGGGCAGCCGCCGGGCGGCCGTGCGCAACGCGCGCACCACCATCACGGAGGGCGCCACCTGGTACGTGCAGGGCAACGTGACGTCGGAGGAGGAGGGCACGCGGGTGTACGCCACGCGCAGCACCTTTACCTCGGACGACCGCGAGGAGCCGGCGTACTACTTTCGCGCGGACCGCATCAAGGTCATCAAGAACCGGGTGCTCGTGGGACGCCCGGCGTACCTCTATTTCCGCAACGTGCCCGTCTTCGTCCTGCCGTTCATCGTGCAGGACCTGTCGCGGGGGCGGCGCAGCGGCTTCCTGATCCCCGAGTTCGAGGTCAACGACATCATCCGCACGGACCAGCGGGGGGGCGGCACGCGGGGCACGGGGCGGCAGATCAGCAACATCGGGTACTACTGGGCCATCAACGACTACATGGGGGCCCAGGCGGCGCTGGACTGGCGCAGCCAGAGCTGGATCGGCCTGAACGTGGGCTACCAGTTCAACGTCCGCCGCCGGTTCCTGAGCGGAAACGCGTCGCTCACGCGGTTCTGGCGCGAGGGCGGCAACAACAGCTTCAACCTGCAGGGCTCGGGCACCTGGAAGCCCAACGAGCGCACGGACCTGAGCACGGCGCTCAACTACAGCAGCAACACGTCGTTCGAGCGCAACCGCCAGGTGGACCCGTTTCGCCAGCTGGCCGACATCAGCAGCACGGTGTCGGTGCGGCGGCAGATGGACTGGGGCGACCTCACGGCCGGCGGCGAGCTGCGGCAGTCCATCAGCACGGGCGACAACAACCTGCGCACGCGGCTGAGCATCAGCCCCCAGACCATCACCCTGTTCCCCGTGGGCGAGGACGGGCGCGAGCGGTGGTACAACGAGGGCTCGCTCACCGTCACGGCGGACGGCAGCGTGAACCGCACCACGCCGGGCGAGGCGCTGGCCCGCCGGCAGCAGTCGTCCGAGGACGAGGACGCGTCGCTCAGCACCAGCATTCGCCTGGGCAACGTGGGCGTGAGCGGCGGGCTGCGCTACAACCGGCAGTACCGCAACGAGCTGGCGGCCATCGACAGCGCCGCCGCCATCGGCACCACGACGCCGGCGCAGCGGGCCTTCCTTCCCGGCTTCGGCACGCAGACGCTGGACTGGAACGCGGCCACGGGATACGAGTTCCGGCTGATCGGGGCCACGCGCCTCACGCCCAACATCAGCATCGGGCAGCAGGTAATCCGGCGCGACACGGCGTTCGACGGCGGCACGGCGCCGGACAGCATCGACGGGGGCCGCTACGGCACCTTCGTGGCGGCGCCCCTGCGCACCAGCCTGAGCGCCAACCTGCAGACGGAGCTGTTCGGCTTCTTTCCCGGCATCGGCCCGTACTCGGCCATCCGGCACCACTTTCGCCCCGGCTTCGCGTACAGCTACACGCCGGCCGTGCGGCAGACGCCGGAGCAGGAGCTGGTGTTCGGGCAGCAGGGCGGGCGCGAGGTGAACCAGCTGACGCTGAACCTGGACCAGACGTTCGAGGCCAAGCTGCGGGCGCCCCGCCGCGAGTCGGCCACGGACCGCGGCGCCGACCGCGCGGGCACGGGCAACCCGCAGGGCGCGGACGAGGCCAACCCCGGCGCGCAGACGGACACGGCCGCGGCGCAGCTCACCCCCGGCGACCCCACCCTGCGCGACTCCACAGGGGCGGAGACGGCGGGCGGGCGGCCGTCGGGCGGGGCGGGGCAGCAGGACCAGAAGATCACGCTGCTGGCCATCAACACGTCGGCGCTGGCGTACAGCTTTGTGCCCGTGGACACGTTCGGCACGCGCTTTACGACGCCCGACATCACCAACCGCATTCGCTCGGACCTCTTTGGCGGATTGAACTTCACCATCTCGCACGACCTGTTCGAGGAGCAGCGGGGCGAGACGGGCGGGTCCGGCGGGGTGGGGCGGCGGGGACGGTTCTCGCCCTTCCTCACGGGCGTGCAGACGTCGCTGAGCTTTGGCGCCAACTCGGCGCTGTTCCGCTGGCTGGGCTTTTCGCGCGGGTCCGAGGAGGAGCGCCGGACGGAGCGGGGGCAGACGCCGCCGGAGCAGGGCCAGCCCACGCTGGACCCGCCGGGCTCGCAGACGCAGACCAACTCGCCCGTCCCGGGCTTCGGGGCGCAGGGCGGGGGCGCGTGGAACGTGCAGCTCAACTACTCGCTGCGCCGTTCGCGCCCGGTGCGGGGCGGCATCCCCACGCTGGAGACGGACGAGAACCAGCAGGTGTCGGGGAGCCTGTCGTTCATGCCCACGCGCAACTGGGCCGTGAGCTGGTACACGGACTACAGCATCAGCGAGAACAAGTTCGGCACGCACGTGCTCAACTTCAAACGCGACCTGTACCGCTGGCAGGCCAACTTCGACTTCCGCCGGGCGCCCAACGGCAACACGTCGTTCTCGTTCTCCGTGCACCTGACGGACCTGCCGGACCTCAAGGCGGACTACAACCGCTCCAACCTGGGCGCGGACCGGCCGGAGCAGTAACGGCCGAGTGCGTCAGTGCGGAAGTGCGTGAGTGCGGGAGTGGGTTCCCGCACTCACGCGTTTTTGTGTGCGGTGGGCGGGCGTCGGACGACGATCGTGCACGGAGTATGGATCGCGCCGGCAGCGGGCGGCCCCCTCCCCCCGGCCCCCTCCCCCGCTTCGCGGGGGAGGGGGA
>NZ_DASURI010000660.1:0-2006 GCF_036280135.1 Longimicrobium sp. | reverse complement strand
CCCCCTCCCCCGCTTCGCGGGGGAGGGGGAGAACTTCATCTCAAGACGCGAAGCGCGGGGCCGTTACTTTCGCACTTTCGCACTTTCGCACTTTCGCACTGCCCTTCACGCCACCCCGCGCTCGTCCGCCATCGGCCCGTCCTGCTCGTCCAGCGGATACAGGTGGCCCATGCGGTCGCGCTTGGTGCGCAGGTATCCCGTGTTGTGCGGGTTGGGGCGAACGGCCAGCGGAAGCTGCTCCGCCACCGACAGGCCGTATCCGTCCATCCCCACGATCTTCTTGGGGTTGTTGGTCAGCAGGCGGATGGACGACAGCCCCAGGTCGAGCAGGATCTGCGCCCCGATGCCGTAGTCGCGCAGGTCCGCGCGGAACCCCAGCGCCTCGTTGGCCTCCACCGTGTCCAGCCCCTGGTCCTGCAGGTTGTACGCGCGCAGCTTGTGGATGAGCCCGATTCCCCGCCCTTCCTGGCGCAGGTAGACGATCACGCCGCGGCCCTCGCGCTCGATCTGCTCCATGGCCGCGTCCAGCTGCTCGCCGCAGTCGCAGCGCATGGAGTGGAACACGTCGCCCGTGAGACACTCGCTGTGCATCCGCACCATCACGCCCGACTGGCCCTCCACGTCGCCCTTGACCATGGCCACGTGCTCGTGCTGGTCCACGTCGTTGCGGTAGGCGATGATGCGCCAGTCGCCGAACGGCGTGGGAATCGTCGCCTCGGCCTCGCGGTGCACCAGGCGCTCGCGCTGCAGGCGGTACGCGACGATCTGCGCGACGGTGATGAACTTGAGGTCGAACTTGGCCGCGAACTCCTCCAGCTGCGGCCGGCGCGCCATGGTCCCGTCGTCGTTCAGGATCTCGCAGATCACGCCCGCCGGCTCCAGCCCCGCCAGCCGCGCGAGGTCGACGGACGCCTCCGTCTGCCCCACGCGGCGCAGCACGCCGCCCGCCCGCGCGCGGAGGGGAAAGACGTGGCCGGGACGGCGCAGGTCGCCCGGCTTGCTCTCCGGGTCCATGCACACCTGGATGGTCTTGGCGCGGTCCCAGGCGCTGATGCCCGTGGTCACGCCGTGGCGCGCGGCGGCATCCACCGAGACGGTGAAGGCGGTGCTGAGCGCCTCGGTGTTGTGCTCGCTCATGGGGCGCAGGTCCAGCTCGTCCGCGCGCTCCGCCGTGAGCGCCAGGCAGATGAGCCCACGCCCGTGCGTGGCCATGAAGTTGATGATCTCCGGCGTGACGGCCGATGCCGCGCACACCAGGTCGCCCTCGTTCTCGCGGTCCTCGTCGTCCGCGACGATCACCATCTTGCCGTCGCGGATGTCCTGGAGGGCGTCTTCTATTCTGTCGAACGGCATGGGTTGCCTCGCTCGTAAAACTTCATCTTGGAACGGGATGGATCAAGCCGGCAGCAACCGGCCCCTCCCCCCGGCCCCCGTCCCCGCTCGTTCCTCGCGGAGAGGGGGAGAACTGCACTTTCAGCACGGGGGCAGGCTGTCTCTCGCCCGCCGAGGGCCCCCTCCCCCCGACCCCCTGCCCCCGCTTCGCGGGGGAGGGGGAGCACTGCAACTGCGGCTCCGCTGATCGGCGTACTCCGACGCGGGAAACCACTCCGTCACCCCGATGCGTCATCCTGAGGGCCCCTCAGGATGACAGCGGGACCGCGCATCCAGGGCGTTCCGCGCCACGACTACCCCCGGTGCTGGAACCCACTCCCTCCCCCACGCAGTTTGTGGGGGAGGGTCGGGGAGGGGGGCGCCCCGCCCGCGCCGAGTGCCCGCTCCGCTCGCGATTCTTCGACGAACCCTACTGGTACCCCCACGCCTTGCGGACGTGCTCGGGGCCGATGTGGCCGCTGCCGCCGCCCTGCGCCGGCGCGCCCAGAAGGTTGCGGACGAACTTGCCGATCATGTCGCCCTCCACGTTCACGCCGTCGCCCACGGCCAGGTCGCCGATGGCCGTGTGCTCCCACGTGAACGGGATGATGGACACCTGGCACACGCCGGGCTCC
>NZ_DASURI010000659.1:0-8997 GCF_036280135.1 Longimicrobium sp. | reverse complement strand
CGGCCCGCCAGATGTCCGCGGCGATGTCGTCGGCGGGACGCATCTCGCCGCCGGGGTGCACGCAGTCCACGGCCGTCCAGTGGCCGCGGAACTGTGTTTGGCACAGGTGCTGGTAGACGTCGTGGCAGCGGGCCAGGTACGCCTCGTTGCGCTCGTGCAGGTCCGCCGCGTGCTCGGTGTAGTCCCGCGCGCCCTTGCGCAGCACCATCCGCGCCGAGGTGGCGGGCGGCACCTCCAGCAGCACCGTCCGGTCCACCCGCGGCAGGCCGTTCACGTCGTGCTCCAGGGCCGAGAGCCAGCGGAGAAAGCCGTCCAGCTGCTCCGGCGCCACCCGCGCGCCCTGGTAGGCCAGGTTGGACGCCACGTACCGGTCCAGCACCAGCACGTCGTGCGCCGCGCGCAGTTCAGCGATCAGCGGCGCGGATTCCATGCGGTCGCCGGCGAACAGCAGCGCGGCGGCCTGGGGCTGGATGGTCTCCAGCTCGCCCAGCCTGCCGTTCAGGTAGTCCGCCACGAAGCGGGAGAACACGGTGGTGCCGTAGCGCGGAAATGACAGGCTGGCGACGGAGAGCCCGGCTTCCGTGAGGCGGGCCTTGAGCAGCTGCAGCTGCGTGTTCTTGCCCGAGGCGTCCAGCCCTTCCAGCGAGATGATCATCGGTGCGGCGCGTGCGTTCGTGGCGATGGAGGATCGGCTCACACGTTACCATCCGCGCTCCCCGCCCGACAGCCTTGCCGCCGCGCATCCGCCCGCGTACCGTCCGGATGCTCGTCTCCGCGGTGTCTCCCGATCCCACTTCCCGCACTTCGATGAAAGCGATCTCCGTCCAGATCCGCACCGCGTGCGGCAAGTGCGGCTCGCCGCTGCCGCTGAACGCGATGGTGCCGCGCCTGGCGTGCCCCGCGTGCAGCGCGGAGAACGAGCTGAGCGATGCGTTCTGGACGGCCGTGCTGGGCGACAGCAGCCTGAGTACCTGCACCATCATCACCGAGGGGCGGACGGTGGCGATGGAGGTGGGCCGCGGCGCGGACCCCGAGTGCGCCACCTGCGGCGCGACCATCCCGGCCCGCGAGGCGATGGCCGGCGCGGAGCAGGGATTCGTGGCGTGCGGCAACTGCGCCGCGCGGGTGCGGGTGCGCGTCCCGCCAAAAGCCTGGGTGCTCTCCGGCTTTCGCCTGCTCGTCGGCGAGGACGAGATGCAGATCCCGGCCGAGGGAGAGACGCTGCCGGTCTCGCGCGGGGCGATGGGGCCGGTCGCCTTCAACTGCCCCAACTGCGCCGGCGTGCTGCAGGTGGATGGCAGCGCGCGCGTGGTGAAGTGCGGATACTGCGCAGGATCGGCGTACCTGCCGGACGACCTGTGGCACGTCTTCCATCCGGTGGCCGTCGCGAGGCCGTGGTACCTGCTGTACGGCCGCGGCCTGGCGAAGCACGCGCGCAAGGACGCCGAGGATCCGGCGACCTCGCCCGAGCGCCTGGCGGAGCTGGCGCAGCACATGGACTACGCCGTGCGCGAGGCCGTCGTCCGGCATCGCAACACGGCGCCGGAGACGCTGCGGATGCTGGTGGAGGCGGACGAGACGCTGGGGACGGACGCGCTCGACAACCCGTCGCTCACCCCGGAGCTGTGGGCGCTGCTGGCGGGGACGGGGCAGAGCTGGATCCTGCGCAAGATTGCCGGCCACCGCCACGCTCCGGCGGACGTGCTGCGGGCCGTCGCCGATCACGTGGTCCATCGCCTGTCGGACGACTGGGACGGCGACGAGGACGACTTCGATTCGTCGGACGTGGACCAGGTGCTGGAGGGGCTGGCGGGGAACGCGGCGACGCCGTCCGAGGTGCTGGCGCGCGTCGCGGCGCTGAACGCGGAGCGCCGCCCGTCCGAGCGCGCGGATATCGGTGAGGCGCTGGCGAAGCACGCGAACGCGCCCGCCGCGCTCCTGGCGGACTCGGCGCGCAGCGAGGACGACTCCGTTCGCCAGGCCGTCGCCGCGCACCGGGGCACGACCGTGGAGGTGCTGGAGCCGCTGGCGGCGGATGCGGATTGGAACGTGCGCGCGGCGGTGGCCAAGCGCACGGAGGTGAGCCCCGAGACGCTCAAGCGCCTGGGCAAGGATGCGGATTCCGACGTGCGCGAAGCCGCCCGCGCGAACCCGTCCTATCCGCGCTTTAGCCTGTGGAAGGCGCTGTTCGGGGGATGATGCGGCGGAGCGGGAATGTGGCCAGGAGGGGGCCACCGGGCTCCGTGCCGAGCGAATGAATTCGCTGCTGGAAACGCGTGAAGTCCGCCTGCGCGGACTGCCTCAGAGAAGGCTGGCTGATGTGCACCGGAGCGGCGTTCGCGCCGCTAAATTGCGGCATCGCGAGATGCCTGCCTCCCCGCCGGGCCTGTCCCGTGTTGGTGGTTGAAGCCCTGTTCGCAGAGCGCGTCAGCGCGAGACAGGGCTTACTGCTGTCCTAGCGGCGGGTTTACCCGCTCAAGCTGGGGCGCGGCATCTGATCTCGGTCTTTGTCTGCTCGCACGTCGTACTCCCCCTCAAACCCGCACCGTCTCCCACGTCTCCGCCAGCCTCTGCGCGAGCGCGCGCTGGCGCTGGCGCAGGTCCAGCAGCGCCTCCGCGCGCAGCGTGCGGACGAAGAACCGGCGCGCCTCGCCGCCGGCCTGGCGCCACATGTCCACCACCACGACGGTGAGAAACGCCAGCGCCGGCAGCAGCGCCAGCGCCGCCAGGGCCCACGGCCATCCGAAGATCCATCCGATCGCGATCGCCAGCAGCACCGTCCACACCACGTGCAGCGCCGCGCCGGCCAGCGCCTTGTACGTAGCACGGATGTCCTCCGGCGGCTTCGCGCGATCGACTAGCACGCCGGTCAGGCGGTAGGGCACGTAGTACAGCACCATCCCCACGGCCGCGACGGGCAGCAGCGAGCGCAGCACCGTCAGCTGGCGAAAGGCCCAGCGGGCCGCCTCGGCCGCGCTGGCGCTGGCCTTTACCTCCACGGGCGTCATCCGCAGCACGCGCAGCAGCCGCGCGTGGCCGTGGACGTCGCGCGCCAGGCGCTCCCATTCGCCCGGGCGCTCGCGGCGCAGGCGGGCCAGCGCGTCCGTCGTGCCCTTGAGCCGCGCCACGCGCGCCGCCGGCGACGGGTCCGTAGGCAGCTCGGCCGAGTACACCGCCTCCGCCGTCTCCACCAGCGGCGCGTCCTCCCACCGCTCCAGGTTCACCGTCACGGCCTCCAGCGCGTCCTCGATGCGCGCCGTGAGCGCCCGCACGGCCTCGTGGTCCCCCTCGCCGCGTCCGGCCAGGTCCTCCCACTCCACCGGCTTGCCCACGACCGCCATCGCCTCCGAACGAAAGCGGTCCTTGCGCCGGAACACCAGCCCCACCGGCACGATGGGCAGCGCGCGGCCCAGCAGCGCCGCGCCCCCCAGCGCGATACGCGCGGCGCCCGTCTTGAGCGGCACCATGGCCGGCTCGCTGTGGCTGGTCCCTTCCGGGAAGATGGCGACGGCCGAGCCCTCGTTCAGCGCCGCGTGCACGGCGCGAAAGGTGTCGTCGTTGCTGCCGGGCGCCGCGCCGTCCACGCGCCGGTACACGGGGATGGACCCCGATCCGCGCACCAGGAACCCCACGAGCGGATCGGTGAACAGCGGCGCCTTGGCCATGAACCGTACCGGCCGCCCCGCCACGGCCGCCACGAGCGCGGGGTCCATGAGCGAGTTGGGATGATTGGCGACGAGCAGCACGGGGCCCGTGCGCGGCACCCGCTCACCCGCGACGGTGAGCCGGTAGAACGTGCGCACGGCCAGCGACGACACCTGCGAAAAGACGGGGAGAAGCCACACGGGACGCGCGGGGAGCGATCAGGTGGGGAAGATCGGACGGGATGCGGATCGGCGGCGGATGACGATGGCCGGGGTCACGGCACCGGCTGCAAAGCTATGCGCGCCGGGCGTCCCGGACAATTCGCCGGACGCGAAACGTGCGGGATGCGGATCACGGGATCGCGCGACGCCGCGCCGTGCCTGGAGCGGCCCTGGTTCACACCTGTCCGCGTCGGAGCGCTCCGAATTCGGCCCTTGTGAAAGCAGGCAAGTTTACGCATCGTACATCCCGCGGCGCGCCTCATCGGGGCCGTGCCGGCCGTCGCAACGCTCACATCGGGAGGGGAACATGGGCAGTCACTACGAAAGCCGCGAGCGCGACACCCGCGAGCAGCCCGTGCGCGATCCGTGGCCGTTGAGCGGGCTGGCGGCAATGTTCTTTCGCGCGCGCCGTCCCGGGCTCGGCGGGTTGCCGGAGCGGGGCATGCTCGGCGTTACCTGGCCCCTGAACAACGACGAGTTCATGCGGCGCGAGATCCACCGGAACCTGGAGCAGATCGGCCAGATCCTGCGGCGCCTGGACGTACGGCAGGCCGAGATTGACAGGCTGGGTACCGAGACCCGCGCCATCCTGGCGGAGCTGGCCACCTGAGCATGCTCAAGGAGATCTTCGAGGCCACCACGACCGCGCTGCGGCTGGCGCAGGACGTCGACAGGAACAAGAAAGAGATCGAGGACATGCGCCGGGAGCTCCACGACGTCACATCCACCGTGCGGCGGCTCGAGCTGGAGCTACGGCAGGTGTCGGAGCGGGAAGAGCGGGAGCGGCAGCTCATCATGCTGCAGCTGGAGAACATGCTCCTGCGTCGGCGGAACCTGCTGATGCCGCCGGAGGGCGCGGCGGACGAGCTGTGAGACTCGTCCGCCGCGTCCGTCAGATGCTGCCCATCTGCACCGGGGTGCGGCCCTCCGTGACCTCGGCGCGCAGCTGACCGCACGCCGCGGCGATGTCGCGGCCGCGCGACTCGCGCACGGCGGCCGTCACGCCCAGGCGCTTGAGCCGCTCCACGAAAAAGTCCAGCCGCGCGCGCTTGCTGGGCTTCCAGTCCGTCCCCGGGATGGGGTTGAAGGGGATCAGGTTCACGAACGCCGTGAACTCCTTGACCACCTCGGCCAGCTCGTCCGCCAGCTCCGGCTGGTCCGTGACCCCGTCGATCATCACGTACTCGAACGTGATGCGCTTGCCGCCCGCCGCGTCGAAGCGGCGCAGCGACTCCAGCAGCTCGGGGAGCGGGTACTTCTTCTCCAGCGGGATGAGCTTTTGCCGCAGGTCGTGGTTGGGCGCGTGCAGCGACACGGCCAGCCGGTACTGCTCCGGCATCTCCGCCAGTCGCAGGATCCCCGGCACCACGCCCACCGTGCTGATGGTGATGCGCCGCGCGCCGAACTTGTAGCCGCGGTTCAGGATGGCCAGCGTGGGAAAGAGCGCCTTGGGGTTCATGAGCGGCTCGCCCATCCCCATGAAGACGATGTTGGTGACGTCGTCGTAGCCGTTTTCCTGCGCCCAGCGGCGCGCCCCGCGAAACTGCGCCACGATCTCGCCCGGCGTGAGCTGGCGCCGGTACCCGGCCCAGCCCGTGGCGCAGAAGGTGCACGCCATGGCGCACCCCGCCTGCGACGAGATGCACAGGGTCAGGCGCGTGGGCGTGGGGATGAGCACCGACTCGATCAGGTCGCCGTCGGCCAGGCGCCACAGGTGCTTGGCCGTGCCGTCCACCGAGCGCGAGACCTTGGCGGGCTCCAGCCCCGTAAAGCTGAACGACTCGGCCAGGGCCGCGCGCTCCGCCTGGGGCAGGTCCGTCATCTCGGCAAAGGAGAACGCGCCCCGCTCAAAGATCCAGCGCACCACCTGGCCCACGCGGTACGCCGGCTGCCCGCGGGCGGCAAAGTGCGCGCGCAGGGCGGCGTCGGCGTCCTCGGGAAGCATGCCCACCAGGTCGGGGCGGGCGGTGGCCTGGGTCTGCTGCGGCGTGGCGATCATGATGGCGCGTTCGTGTACTTGCACGGGGTTCAATCCCGTTGATTCACCGCATGGGCCCGCGGGTTCCCCGCGCGCTTGCAGGCCCCGTGGGCCGGGCGTATGTTTGCAAGCTCCGCACCCCGGCCACGCCACGGCGTGGCCTGACCGTTTCTGGCCCGTGAGGTTTGCCGGTGCTGCTCAGCGAGCTGCTGACCCTCCATCGCGTTCGCGTGCCCCTGCGGGGCACCACCAAGCAGGCCCTGCTGGAGGAGCTGGTGGGCGTGCTGCGCGATTCCGGCGCCGTGGCCGACGCCGACGCGGTGCTGTCGGCCGTGCGCGCGCGCGAGGCGGTGCTCAGCACGGGCGTGGGCAGCGGCGTGGGCATTCCCCACGGCAAGAGCGACCGCGCGCCCGCCCTTGTGATGGCCGCCGGCGTGACGCACGCGCCCGTGGACTTCGACGCGCTGGACGGCCAGCCCGTGCGCCTGCTGTTCCTGATCGTGGCGCCCGAGTCCGAGGCGGGGCTGCACGTAAAGGCACTGGGCCGCATCTCGCGCCTGGTGCGCCGCGACGACTTTCGCGACCGGCTGATGGCGGCCGAGTCCGCCGAGGCGTTCATGGCCGTGCTGGCCGAGGCCGAGGAGGCGTGATGCGCCGGCTGCGGCCCTGGCTGCCGGCGCTGGCGTGGGCGGGGTTGATCTTCTACCTGTCGTCCCGCTCCACGCTGCCCGTGGAGCCGCGCTTTCCGTACTTCGACAAGGTGGCGCACTTCAGCGCGTACGCCATCCTGGGCGCGCTGCTGGCGTTCGCCACGGACCGCTCGCGGCTGCCCATGGCCCTGGCCGTGGGGCTGGGCGTGCTGTACGGGGCCAGCGACGAGGTGCACCAGGTGTTCGTGCCCGGCCGCTCGCCCGACGTGCTGGACTGGGCCGCCGACGCCGCCGGCGTGCTGACGGCCTGCCTTCTTTACACCCGCTGGCGTTCGCGCCGCGCCGCCGCGCGCGCGGCCGGGGCGGACGCCTCGTTCTTACGCGCATGACGGACCTTCTGCAGACCGCTTACCGAACCCGCGCCGCCGGCTCGCTCCGCGCGGCCGACGCCGGCATCCCCGTGACGGTGGCCGGCTGGGTGCACCGCAACCGCGACCTGGGCGGCATCGTCTTCCTGGACCTGCGCGACCGCGAGGGCGTGGTGCAGGTGTCGTTCGATCCGTCGTGGACGCCCGCCGAGGTGCTGGCCGAGGCGCGCCGCCTGGGCCCGGAGGACGTGGTGCAGGTGGAGGGCACCGTCTTTCCCCGCATCCACGGGCAGATCAACGAGCACCTGGACACGGGCGAGGTGGAGGTGCGCGGCACGGGCCTCACCGTCCTCACGCGCGCCGAGACGCTGCCCATCCAGGTGGACTACGCCGCGGACGAGGAGCTGCCAGGCGAGGACCTGCGCCTGCGCTACCGCTACCTGGACCTGCGCCGCCCCGCGCTGCTGCGCAACTTCATCGTGCGCCACCAGGCGGCGCTGGCCGCGCGATCGTACCTGGCGGGGCAGGGGTTCCTGGAAGTGGAGACGCCCCTGCTCACCAAGCCCACGCCCGAGGGCGCGCGCGACTTCCTAGTGCCCAGCCGGGTGCACCCGGGCGAGTTCTACGCGCTCCCCCAGTCGCCGCAGATCTACAAGCAGCTGCTGATGGTGAGCGGCTTTGACCGCTACTTCCAGATCGCCCGCTGCCTGCGCGACGAGGACCTGCGGGCGGACCGCCAGCCGGAGTTCACGCAGATCGACGCCGAGATGGCGTTCGTGGACGAGGAAGACGTGTTCCGCATCGGCGAGGCGCTCATGGCGGCCGTGTTCCGCGACGTGGCCGGCGTGGAGCTGGAGACGCCGTTTCCGCGGATGACGTACGCCGAGGCCATGGCGCGCTACGGCAGCGACAAGCCCGACCTGCGCAACCCGCTGGAGATCGTGGACCTCACGGACGTGCTCGTCCGCGCGGACTTTCGCCTATTCCAGGGCGTGCAGGGGAGCTCGCAGCGCATCCGCGGCCTGCGCGTGCCCGGCGGCGCGCGGCTGTCGCGCCGCGAGCTGGACGAGCTGCAGGAGGTCGCCAGGCGCGGCGGGGCGGCCGGCGCCCTGTGGGTCAAGCGCGGCGACGACGGCGCCCTGGCCGGCCAGTTCGCCAAGGGGCTGGACGAGGCGCTGGCGAACGAGTTCTACGGCGCGTCCGGCATGGAGGCGGGCGACCTGTTCGTGGCCGTCGTGGGCCGGTTCCGCGGCATCGAGGGCGAGGGTCCGGAGCTGGACCGCGCCCTGGACGAGCTGCGCCGGCACCTGGGCAAGAAGCTGGACCTGATCGACACCGACAAGCACGCGTGGCTGTGGGTGACGGAGTTCCCCGTGTTCGACTGGGACCCGGACCACGAGCGGCTGATCTACGCCCACAACCCGTTCAGCATGCCCGCGGGCGATGCCGTGCAGCACATCCTGGAGGCCACGAAGGATGGCCAGCTGTCCACCGAGGTGGCGAAGCGGCTGTACGGGATGGGGCTGCGCTCGCGCGCGTACGACGCCGTGTACAACGGGGCGGAGATGGCGAGCGGCTCCGTGCGCATCCACGTGCCGGCGTGGCAGCAGGCCATCTTCACGGCGCTGGGGATCGGGCCGGAGGAGGCGCAGGCCAAGTTCGGGTTCCTGCTGGAGGCGTACCGCTACGGCGCGCCGCCGCACGCGGGCTTCGCGTTCGGCTTCGACCGGCTGGTGATGATGCTGACGGGGACCAGCAACCTGCGTGACGTGGTGGCGTTCCCCAAGACGGCGTCTGCGCGGGCCCTGTTCGAGGAGGCGCCCACGCCCATCGGCGACGAGCAGCTGCGCGACGTGCACGTGCAGGTTCGCGCGCCCGGCGCCTGATCGGCGCACGGATCGGCACGCAAGGTGTAACAGGATTCCGAGGGGCGGGGGAGACCTCGCCCCTCGGGCGTTGTGGGCGGGAGGACGGGACGAAGGTACGAAGGTAAGGGCAGGGTGTTGCCGTTGCTGCGCGACGGCGGGGCCCTCTCCCCCGACCGGCCTTTTGCTCGTTCCTCGCAACGGCGGTCGACCCCTCCCCCAACTTCGGGGGAGGGGTTAGCGAGAGGGGCGAGATCGTGCACCCTCGCC
>NZ_DASURI010000658.1:0-3326 GCF_036280135.1 Longimicrobium sp. | reverse complement strand
GTGGCCGTGATCGTTCTGGTGGCCTTCAGCAACGCTGTCGACGCCTTGCGCGCCTTGATGCCGGAAGTCCGTGATCTGCTTCCCACGATCGAGCGTGGCCAGCTGTATCGGGTAGGTCCGCCTCGCATTTGACTGCATCGTCGTACTTCCGGTCCGAGCACATCCGTCTTCAGAACCGTTTACACCGACACCAAACAAGGCCGGCAGCGACGTGCTGCCGGCCTCGCGTGTTTTGTCCGACGCGCGTCGTCAGCTCACGGGTCGATGCAATCCATGACCAGCGACGGCTCCTCGTACGGAAAGCAGTTGTTAGGACCGCAGCGGCTTGCCGGGTCCGGCGCGCAGCTGTCCGTGTACCCCGCGATGCCGATCGCCCCCGGATCGTCCACCGGCTCCACGGCGAACGTCTCGACGCGCAGGCTGTCCAGCCCCAGTGTGATCTTGCTCATCACCGGCTCCTTTCACAGAGAAAACCATCGATCCTTTCGTGACGACCGGCTTCCACGCGCCCGGAGGCCGGTCGTGACGAATCCGTCTGCGGCTCAGGCGCAGCCCTCGCTCCAGGGCTGGGGCAGGCAGTGGAACGGGTATGACTTGGGGCACCCGGCGCCATCCGTGGAGCGCGCCTCCACCGTGCCGCGCTGCGTGACCGTCGCGGCCTCGGCCTCGAACGACTCCACCGTCAGCGTATCCAGGTCCAGCATCAGCTTCTTCATCGCGTCCTCCAGGTAGATGGATCAGGACCAGCGCATACGGACGTATGCGGACACCGTCAGACCAGGGCGCAGCCGACCGTGGGACGCTGCGGGCCGCAGTAGTACGGGTACGACTTGGGGCATCCCACGCCGTCCGTGGAGCGCGCCTCCACCGTGCCGCGCTGCCCGGCCGTCACGGCATCCGCCTCGAACGACTCCACCGCCAGCGAGTCCAGGTCGAGCACCAGCTTCTTCATCGCCCCTCCAGGTGTGTGGATGTGAACCGCTTCCGACAAACCTAATCGGAACAAACTTGTGAATATCCGCCGATGCACACAAGCGGAATTCCGCGCGCCGGCGAAACGAGCACGGCGAGCGCATCGGCGGCCGGACGGGCGGAGGCGATTGCGTTCCGCGAGGCGGGATGGATATTCCAGCGCACCACCCTCACGCCCAGGACACGGACATGAGCGACCACGTCACCACCACCCTCTGGCACCACTTCGGCGCGGCGATCGACATGCTGGAGAGCGCCATCGCCGCGTGCCCGGACGCGCCGTGGAGCGACGGCGCCAAACCGTCGTTCTGGCGGATCGCGCAGCATACGGCGTACGTGACCGACTGGTACCTGTCGAATCCGTCCACCCCCTACGCGCCGCCGGAGCCGTTCACCAGCGCGCGCCTGGAGCCGGCCGCCACCGTCGCCGCGCCGCCGTACACCCGCGACGAGATCCTGGGCCTGGTGCGCTATGACCGCGACAAGGCCCGCTCCCTGTTCGGAACGCTGACGGCGGAGCGCGCGGCGCAAACGTGGACGTTCGGCAAGCGCGCGTGGCCGCTGGCGGAGTGGCTGATGTACAACATGCGCCACGCGCAGCATCACGCGGCGCAGCTCAACCTCCTCCTCCGCCAGCGCACGGACGTTGTCCCGACGTGGGTGAGCCGCACGAACGCCGATCTCGCGGCGCCCGTGCACGCAATTCCGCTGATGCCGGACAGCCTGTGGAACCAGCTGGGCGCGGCCATCGACATGCTGCGCAACGCCATCCTCGCGTGCCCGGACGCGCTGTGGGGCGACCGCGCGCGGCAGCCGGAGTTCTGGTACGTGGCGTATCACACGATCTTCTTCCTGGATTACTACACGTCGCCCACGGCGGACGGGTTCGTGCCGCCGAAGCCGTTCGGCCTGGAGGAGCTGGACCCGGCCGGCGTGCTTCCCGAACGCGTGTTCACAAAGGACGAGCTGCTCGGCTACCTGGAGCACGGCCGCGAGCAGTGCCGCCGCATCATCGAATCCCTCACGGACGAATCGGCGGCGGAAGTGCGGCGCTTCAACAGGCAGGACTGGACGGTGCTGGAGTGGCTTGTGAACAGCATGCGCCACGTGCAGCATCACACGGCGCAGCTCCACCTCATCCTCCGCCAGCAGACGGACTCCGCGCCTGGATGGATCGCGCGGACCTCGCGCCCGCTGCACGCCGCGGAATCCCCCGCCTGATGCGCGTTCCGGCGATGGACGTCCGCCCGGTCGCCTGCGTCGCGCTCGCGCTGATGCTGGGCGGATGCGCGGGGATGCTGGGCTCGGCGCCGGCCGTGAAGTGCACGGGCTCCAACGCGCCGGACCGGTGGACGCTGCAGGCCGGCGGCGTGCTGCAGGGTGTCGTCACCAGCACGCGTAACCTGCCGCTCCCCGGCGCCACCGTCCGCATCCGCCCCCTGCGCGCGGACACGTCCGCCGCGCGCGCGACGACGAGCGTGACGCAGGGCGCGTTCGCCATCGACGGCGTGCCGGCCGGCCGATACGTCGCGCAGGCCACGTACCCCGGCTACGGCACGTGGCTGGATACGATCGAGGTCGCGCCGGACGTCGGCACGGTGCCGCGCATCCGGCTCTGCAGCGGGTTCGGCGCGTGACGCGGCCGGACGTCCATCACCTTCAGTTCGCGGGAATCGGCGGATGAACAGGCCCGACCCTCTCACGATCACCGCCGCGGTGGCGGACGTGCTGGCGTGCTACGCGTACGCCTTTGCCGCGCAGGCGCTCACGCCGCCAGACGGACCGCACGCGCCCGCGGCGTACTGGATGACGCAGGCATGGGTGTACCTGCTGATCGCGCCGGTCGCGGCCGTGGCCACGTGGCAGGCCCTGCGGCACTTCGCCGGGTTCCGCGCGGGCGACCGGCGCTGGTGGCGCCTGCCGATGGTCGGCGCGGCGGTGGGCGCGGGCGGCGCGCTGGCCCTCATGCCCCTGGCCGCGCCCGGGCTGGCCGACGCCGTCCTCGGGATCGCGCAGCTCGCCGGGCTCGGCGGCGGGCTGGGGCTGATGCTGGCCGCCATCAACTTCCCCATCGCCCATCTTGCCCGCCCGGCCGCCGCGGCCGCGTAGGCGGGAGCCGTTGTCGGACGCGTTCGGCTGCCCTCGCCCATGCTGTCGTTCCCGAGAGGGGGCTTGCCAAACCTGCCTTTCAGCGGAGCCGGAGAGGGTCATCCTGAGTCATCCAGCGCTGCGCGCACCTTGTAGGATGAAAGCCGCCTATGTCCAACCTCCCCCAGGCTTTTTGGGGGGAGGTGGGCGAGCTCCGCGAGCCCGGAGGGGGCGCTCGCGCGGAGGCTGCCACACGTGCAAGGCCA
>NZ_DASURI010000657.1:0-3725 GCF_036280135.1 Longimicrobium sp. | reverse complement strand
GTGGATAGAGCGACTGCCTCCTAAGCAGTAGGCCGCCGGTTCGAGTCCGGCCGGGCCCATCCCAAGACCGCCGCCGTCCCTGATCACCGGGGACGGCGGCGGTTTTTCGTCGCGCATCATCCGCATCCACGCTCCTCATCTGATTTTATCCGGATGATATTGACGGCCGATTATCACCCGGATAAAATTAGCGCCGACCCGCAACCGGAGCATCGGGGATGAACAAGCGAGCGCTGATCCGCGCCTACAAGGAAACGCCCCGCCCCATGGGCATCTACCGGGTGCACAACACCGTCGCGGACCGCTCGCTCGTGCGGCAGTCGGTGGACCTGCCGTCCGCGCTGAACCGCGAGCGCACGCAGCTCAAGTTCGGCGGTCATCCCGTCAAGGCGCTGCAGGCGGACTGGAACGCGCTGGGGCCGGACGCGTTCGTCTTCGAGGTGCTCGACACGCTCACGCCGGACGACGCGCCCGGTTACGACCCGTCGGGCGACCTGGCCGTGCTGGAGTCGATGTGGCTGGAGCGGCTGCAGCCGTTCGCGCCCGCCGGATACACGCCCGCGCCGCGCCGGTGATGCACGTCACCGCGTTCGATGGGCATCGGCGGCTGGCGGGCGGCGCGCTCGCGGAGGTAGCCCTCGCCGTCAAGCACGCGGCAGAGGGCGCCGCGGCCGGCCCCCTGCTGATCTTTGACGATGCCACGGGCCGCGTCGTCGACGTGGACCTGCGCGGATCGGACGCGGACGTCGTCGCGCGCCTCGCCGCGGCAAACGATGCGGACGGGGCCGTGGCGTCCGATCCCCCCGCCCCCCCGGCCGACGCCCCCGCGCCGGCGGGCGGACGACGGCGCGGCCGGCCCAGCCTGGGCGTCGTCGCGCGCGAGGTGACGCTGCTACCGCGGCACTGGGAGTGGCTGTCGGCCCAGCCGGGAGGCGCGTCGGTGGCCCTGCGCAGGCTCGTGGACACCGCCCGCCGCGCCGGCGCCGACGCGGACCGCCGCCGCGCGGCGCAGGAAGCGGCGTATCGCTTCATCTCCGCGATGGCGGGCGATCTGCCCGGCTTCGAGGAGGCGAGCCGCGCCCTCTTCGCCGACGACCGCGCGCGCTTCGCCGACCACGCGCACGCCTGGCCCCCCGACGTCGCGGACCACGCGCTGCGCCTCGCCTTCCCTGGCGAAGGCTGATCGTCCGCCGCGCGCATGACGGGACTCAGCTTTGCGCTCGTGTTCCAGGGCGGGCAGCCGTTTACCGATCGCGATCAGGTGAATGATGCGCCCGGTCGA
The DNA here is from genome assembly GCF_036280135.1 of Longimicrobium sp. GTDB lineage: Bacteria > Gemmatimonadota > Gemmatimonadetes > Longimicrobiales > Longimicrobiaceae > Longimicrobium. The sequence goes on along the minus strand of NZ_DASURI010000657.1, from coordinate 2,443 downwards.
CACCTGGCCCTGCAGCGGACATCCGGCCCGTTCGAAAAAACGCGGATCCCGTCCCCTCGCCGAAAGCAGCCCTTCTACCAAGGGACGCCGTCCCCCTGCTGATTCCTTCCGGTCCGCGACCGGCCGTCGCAGTGCCGAGACCCTGCGCTCCCACCCTCCCCTGGGGAAGGGAGAGCTTCATCTCGCGAAAAACGGCCCTCGCGGACAGCAAGCACGACTCGTCCGCCACGCCTGGCAGGATCTCCGCGCCCACGCACCGCGACCCGTAGAAGCATACACCCTCTCCCGCGCAGTTCGCGGGAGAGGGTGCGAGCGTCAGCGAGCGGGTGATGGCCCCCGAGGGCTCACGGCGGGCTGCCGAACCGGATCGTGTCCCGCGGCGCGCTGGGGCTGGGCGCGGGCTGCGACGGCGGCGGCTCGTCCACCGGCTGCGTCACCGTCGGCTGCGGCTGCTGCACCGGCGGGCGCTGCGGCTGCGGACGCGGCTGCTGGGGCCTGGGCTGCGTCTGCACGGGCGGACGCTGCTGGGGCTGCGTCTGCACGGGCGGGCGCTGCTGCGGCTGCACCTGCGCGGGCGGACGCTGCTGCTGCGGGACCGGCTGCGCGCCAGGCACCGTGGGCCGCACGCCGGGCTGCGTCACCGGCGGGTTGGGGACGACCTGGCCCGGCACCCCTTGCCCGGGCACGGTCTGGCCCGGCAGGGGCTGCGCGCCCGGCGTCACCACCATGCCCGCGCGGCGCAGCGAGTCCAGGCGGATGCTGTCGCGCACGGCGGCCGAGTCCACCGGCGCCGCGATGGGCACGCCGCCCAGCAGCCGGCGGAACGGCGCGCGCACGGCGCCCCGGACGAGCGCCGCGCGGGTGCCCGTGGGCCACGTCTGCGCCGTGCTGAACGACGTGAGCTCGATCCACAGCGTGTCGCGGACGACGCGCCCGGCCACGAACTGGCCCACGCCCTCGCTGAACGCCACGAGCGCCACCGTGCTGTCGCGCCGCACCTCGCCCGTGAAGGGGAAGGCGACGCCCTCGCGCACGTACTGCCCCGCGATGCTGTCCAGCCGCTGCGTGGCCAGGCGGAACTCACCCGGCGGCACCAGCGTGTACACCCGCTCGCGCACGGCCGCCGTGTCGCGCGCGGGGATCTCGAACCCCGCGAAGCGCCACACGCCCCGCACCTCCGGCAGCCCCGCCCGCGCCTCGGGGCTGGGACGCTGCAGGGGAGGCAGCGGCTGCACCTCCACACCCTCCGCCTCGCCGCAGGCGCCCGCGGCCAACGCCGCGCAGCAGGCCAGCGCAATCCTGATCCGTCGTCGCACGCTCGCTCCGTCCGGGATAAGCTCGTGTTCGGTCACCACCGCCAGCCCCGCGCGGCCTCGCATCCTCCGTGCCCGGCGGCAAGTTAGCAGCACGCGCGGCGGTTGACATCCCCCGCGCCCATCCGTACCTTGCGTGACGAGGAACCCGCGCGGTTCCTGGCTTTTTCGTCCACCCGGCCCGCAAACGACCCGACCGAGCCCATGTACGCCACCGCACGGATGCGCCCGGAGCAGGCGGACGCAATGCTGCGCGAGGCGCTGGAAGCCAACGGCCAGCGCTTTACGGACCAGCGTGCGGCCGTGTACCGCTTTCTGCTGGGCACCACGGACCATCCCACGGCCGACGAGGTGTTCACGGCCGTCCGCGGCGAGATCGCCGACATCTCCCTGGCCACGGTGTACAAGGCCCTGGAGACGCTCGTGAGCTGCAACCTGGCCGTCAAGCTGGCGTACGGCGACGACAGCGCCCGCTACGACGCCCGCACGGACGACCACTACCACTCGCGCTGCGTGCGCTGCGGCCAGGTACGCGACGTGCCGGGCGAGGCATCGGCCGCGCTGCCGCAGATCCACGCCGGCGAGGGGTTCCGGGTGCAGGGCTACCGCGTGGAGGTCATCGGCCTGTGCGCCGCCTGCGCGGACTGAGGCCTGCCCGGACCGGCACCGAGACGCTCCCCGCCGGGGAGCGTTTTTCGTTGGGGGAGGAACCATGCGCTTCGACACGCGCGTCCAGGTCCATCGCACCGAAACCCGCCCCGGGCGCGGGATCTTCTGCCTGCTGGGCACGATCCTGCGGGGCGAGCTCCAGCCCGGGATGCGGATCGCCGCGGGGCCGGGGGAGCCGCCGCCGTTCCACGCGGCCATCCAGTGGATGGAGCCGGCGGACGAAGCCGGGGCGGAGCCGTCCCTGATCGCGCTCTGCTTCCCCTACCTGGACGAGGCGGAACGGGACCGATGGCAGGCCATTCCGTGGGAGGGGATGACGCTGGAGATCCCATCGGATCCCCTCCTGTACCGGTGCCCGTGCTGCGGATTTCGCACGCTGGCCGGCAAGAAGCGTGGAAGCTACGAGACGTGCGAGGTCTGCGGATGGGTGGACGACCGCGTGCAGTTCCAGGACGAGAACT
>NZ_DASURI010000656.1:0-4669 GCF_036280135.1 Longimicrobium sp. | reverse complement strand
GCAGCTTGGCGAGCAGGCGCAGGATCTCCAGATACAGCCACACCAGCGTCACCATCAGGCCGAACGCGGCGTACCACTCCATGTACTTGGGCGCGCCCAGCTCCGCTCCGCTCTCGATGAAGTCGAAGTCCAGCACCAGGTTCAGCGCCGCGATCACCACCACGAACAGGCTGATGCCGATGCCCAGCGGTGAGGCGTCGTAGAGCACGGGCATCCGCACGCCGAACATGCTCATGATCCAGGCTGCCACGTACACGAAGCAGATGCCCATCGTGGCCGCCACGATGCCCGCCTTGAACTTTTCCGTGGCCCGCACCAGCCCCGCGCGATACGCGAGCAGCAGCATCAGCAGCGTGCCGAAGGTGAGCGCCACCGCCTGCACGGGCAGGCCCTGGTACTTTGGAATCGCGTTGTAGGCCGCCGAGATGCCACCCAGGAAAAAGCCCTCGCACACGGCGTACAGGGGCGCCGTCACGGGCGCCCAGCGCGGCTTGAAGACGGTGACCATGGCGAAGACGAAGCCGGCCAGACCGCCCAGCAGGGCCGGGCCCATGGCCATGGAGGGCTCCCACGACGTCGACACCTTGTTCCACGTCCAGGCCGCGGGCACCATCACCAGCAGCAGCAGGATGCCGATCTTGTTGACGGTGCCGTTGACCGTCATCACGCCGCTGCTGTCGTACCCGGCGCGCTGAAAGACCCTCTCGCTGAGGGCGGGATTGGACGTTCTCATGGCGTTTTCGTCGTGGATGGGATCGATGGTGTGGCGAATGATACCGCCGAGGGCGCCGCGGGTTTCGCCGCCTGCGCCGGGGCACGCGGCCCGCGCCGCCAGGTGACCTCGATGGTGCCGTACGGATGCCCGCCGGGCTCCTCGCCGTACGCGCGAGTGCGGGCCGTCACACGATACTCGATGCTGGCGGGGCCGTGCGCAATCCCCACGCCCCACCGCGTCTGCCCCACGAACGGCCGGCGCGTGACCCGCGCGGCGTCACTGTCGAACGTGTTGCCGTCCAGGAACAGGTCGTGGGCCACGGCCTCGCCGCGGACGCCCACGCGCACGTAGACGGACGTCCCACGCCCGGGTCGCGTGCGCCACGGGTGCGCCAGCCGCGTCCCCGCGCGCAGCTCCGCGCCGGCCCGCGCGGACGTGCGCAGGGTGCCCAGCGACGCGCCCGCGTCCGCCGTCAGGTCCGCCATCCGCACCCCGCCCACGCGCGCCTCGGCCACGCGATGCTCCACGCCGTAGGTGACGGACGCGGCCGGCTCGAACGCCAGCTGGTGGCTCCAGCCGACCGGCTTCCAGAAGCCCAGCAGCTGGTGATACCCCTCCATCACCGACTGGCCCAGAGACGGCTTGCCCGTGATCCCCGCCTCGATCCCGAAGCTGTGGCGCGTCCGTCCGTCCATCACCCGGCCCGTGACGGAGCCGTACAGCCATCCCGCGAACGGGCGCTGGCCGGCCAGCGGCTCAAAGCTGTCCACCCGCGGAACGTACATCCGCTGCCCCGCTTCCACCACGGTCGACGCGCACGGCGCCTCGTCCACGGGGCGGATCACGTCCTTCGCGCACGGCGCCACGGCGCGCGCCAGCCCGGCCCACGCCCGCGCGCCCTCCGACTCCACCGCCACGCGGACCCCGCTGCTGTACTCGTAGTCCGGGCGCACGACCGCGGGAATCCAGAAATCGAACGCGTCGTTGTCGGTCGTGAGCTGGTAGGCACGCCCCTGCGCGGCGGCGGGCGCGGCCGCGAAGGCGACACACCAGAGCGCGGCCAGGACGGCGCGCGGGCGGCGGAACGGCATGGGGCGACCGGGAGAGGACGGATGTGGAGCGGCGGCGTTCAATCTGTCATCCCCCGCGCTTTCCGTAAAGATTGGAGCCCGCGGATCCCTGACGTCCCGCGGCAGAAGGTCATCCACCGAATCCTGTCGAAACAGCCTCCGCGGATAACGTTGATCGAGAACGATCGTCGCCCGCTCGTTCTGGCAGGATCGGGGAACAGGATTACCTCAGTGGAGTTGCCAACCTTGCCCTCAATGGAGTCCAAGGAGCGTCGTCCTGAGTCATTCGGCGCTGCGCGCACCCTACGGGATGAAAGCCACCGCAGTTCAACCTCCCCCAGGGGTTATTGGGGGAGGTGCGAGCCTAGGCGAGCGGAGGGGGCGCTCGCGGGAGGCCTGCTACACGCCAGAACCAGCCCTCTTTCTATTCAGGGAGCGCCGCGGGTAACGTGAATGCACACAGCACCCTGGCGCGACCGAAGGGTCTTGTATGCGAACCTCGAACACAAGCTCCGGGCACGAGAGCCGCCGCGGCGTTTCGCGGCCAAGATCCTTCGTCGCCGCCATAGATCACGTTCGGACAGGGACCACGCGGCGGCTCCTCAGGATGACGCGGTTGAGAGCGCGAAGTGTAGCAACACCCTCTCACGGGCGGATCTCGATGGGGGTGCCGTCGGGGACGGCGCGCCAGATCTCGTCCATCTCCGCGTTGGTGACGGCGATGCAGCCGTCCGTCCAGTCCACCAGCCGGTGCAGCCGTCCCATCCACCCCAAGCCATCGCGGAGGCCGTGCACCATGATCATCCCGCCCGGCGGCACCCCGGCCGCGCGCGCCCGCGCCTGGTCCGACGAGTCGGGATACGAGACGTGCAGCGACAAGTGCGCGAAGCTGTGGGGGTTGCGGTAGTCCAGCAGGTACCGCCCTTCCGGCGTGCGTTCGTCGCCCTCCTGACGCTTGTGGCCGCGCGGGGCGCCGCCCAGCGACACGCGGTACGTCTTGAGCGGACGGCCGTCGCGCAGCAGCGTGAGCGTGCGCGCGCCCTTGTCCACGCGGACCAGGTCGGCGCGGGCGTCGGAGGGCAGCGGCGGCGCGTCCGGGTGGTTGGCCCACGCGAGCACCCCGCCGAACAGGAGGACGAGGAGGGCCGCGGCGATCGCGAACGTCTTGCGCTTCAAGGGATTTGTCGAAGGGAGTGTGCGCGCTTCTTGCCTGGGAGGGTCCGTTGAAACCCCAGCTACCGGGAGGATGCGATGCCGAGAGGGTGGAGCAAGCACGACGAGGAGATGTACGAGGCGGTCAAGGAAAGCTCCATGGACCGCGGCATGGACCGGGGCCAAGCCGAGGAGATCGCCGCGCGCACCGTCAACAAGCACCGCCGGCTGGAGGGCCGCACGCCCAACAAGCGCACGCAGGGCACGGGCAATCCCAACCAGGGCTACGAGAACCGCACCCGCGACGAGCTGTACAACATCGCGAAGGAAAAGGACATCCAGGGCCGCAGCAAGATGACCAAGGACCAGCTCGTGCACGCCTTGCGCGGCCACTGACGCCGGACTTGAGCCGATCGATCACGAAGCGCGCGCCGACGGACGGCGCGCGCCTCGTCTATCAAGAGATCAGGCCGCGAGGGCGCGGGCAGGCGCCAGGCCCAGGAGCGCGCGGCGCACGTAGACGGGCACCATGGCGCGGCGCCAGTCCGGGTCCACGATGATGTTCTCCAGCGGATGGCACTGCTTGAACGCCTGCTGCGCCACGGCCTCGGCCACGGCGTCCAGGCGCTGTCCGGCCGCGAGCTTGTCCAGCCCCGTCACCACGCGCGGCCGCGACCCCAGCGCGGAAACCACGAGCGACACGCGCCGCACCGTCTCGTCCGCCTCGAACTCCACCGCGGCGGCGATGGACAGCAGGGGAAAGTCGATGGAGTTGCGCTGGCGCACCTTGGTGTACCCCGTCCGCACGCTGGCGCCGGGGAGCGGGATGCGGACGCGCGCCACGAGCTCGTCGCGGCGGCGCACCATGTTCCACTGGCCGTCGGCCACGAAGAACGGGTCCACGCCCACCGTGCGCGTCTCGTCCGCCGACACCAGGTCCACCTGCGCGCCCAGCGTGATGAGCGCCGGCACCGTGTCGGCGGAGTGGGCGGCCACGCACTTCTTGCCCGTGCGCGTCACGTGGCACACGTCGCCGTCCTTCTTGAGGCAGAACCCCAGCGCCTGCCGCCAGAAGAAGCTCTGGTTGTAGTAGGTGCAGCGCGTGTCCAGGCACAGGTTTCCGCCGAGGGTGCCCTGGTTGCGGATCTGCGGCCCGGCCACCTGCCCCGCGGCCTGCGCCAGCGACGGCATGGCCGCCTGCACCATGGGGCTCCGCGCCACCTCGCTGAGCGTGGTGCACGCGCCGATCACGAGCTGCGTGGCGTCGGGCGAGCCCGTGGCCACGGGCCGGCCTTCCGCGTCTGCCATCCAGATGCCGTGCAGCTCGCGCACGCCCTTGAGCGCCACCAGGTGGCGGGGCGTGAACAGGCGGTGCTTCATGTTGGGCATGAGGTCCGTGCCGCCCGCGATGGGCATGGCGTCCTCGTGCTCGCGCAGAAAGGCGGCGGCTTGGGCCAGCGTGGACGGGCGGTGGTACGCGTATTCGTGAAGGCGCAGCATCGGCCGGGTGCGTGGAAGCGGACGTCCGTACGGTTCGCGCGGAAGATAAGCCGCGGCGGCGCGGGATGACAGATGGGGGCGGGCGGATTGTGCGGAGAGGAGGGTGGGTGAGTGGGGACAACGAGGCCCGGGTTGATCGAGGAATGTGGATCAATCGAGGGATGTGGACTGATAAGCGGGAGCGGAGGCGCATCGCGGGGCCCTCTCCCCCGACCTCCTTTTGCTCGTTCCT
>NZ_DASURI010000655.1:0-3219 GCF_036280135.1 Longimicrobium sp. | reverse complement strand
GGGGTTTGGGCGGGGGTTGGGGGGCGCTCCGCGATCCGCGGGATCCCCGTGTTTCCGGTACGAATGCCGTTTGCTGTTCGACATCAACCGAGTGACCGATAGATGCAAGTACCCCTGCTGGACCTGACGCTGCAGCACCGGGAGATCGCCGGCGACATCGCCGCGGCCATGGCGCCCGTCATCGACGAGCAGCGCTTCATCCTGGGCCCCGTGGTGGACCAGTTCGAGCGCGAGATCGAGGCGTACCTGCCCGTGACGCACGCCATTGGCTGCGCCAGCGGCACGGACGCCATCCTGCTGGCCCTACGCGCGTTCGACTGCGGCCCGGGCGACGAGGTGGTGACGTCCCCGTTCACCTTCTTCGCCACGGCGGGGGCCATCCACAACGTGGGCGCGCGCTCCGTCTTCGCCGACATCCAGCCCGACACGTTCAACCTGGACCCGGCCTGCGCCGACGACGCCGTCACGGAGCGCACGAAGGTGGTCATGCCCGTGCACCTCTTTGGGCAGATGGCGGACATGACGGCGTTCCGCGCGCTGGGCGAGGGGCGCGGCGTGCGCATCCTGGAGGACGCGGCGCAGGCCATCGGCGCGCGGCAGCGCACGGCGGACGGGGAATGGATCACCACGGGCACGCTGGGCGACGCGTGCGCGTTCAGCTTCTTTCCCACCAAGAACCTGGGCGCGTTCGGCGACGCGGGGATGACGGTCACGAACGACGCGGACACGGCGGAGCGCCTGCGCAAGCTGCGGGTGCACGGCGGGCGGCAGATGTACCACCACGAGGAGGTGGGCTACAACTCGCGCCTGGACGCCCTGCAGGCCGCCGTGCTGCGCGCCAAGCTGCCGCACCTGCGCGCCTGGAGCGACGCGCGCCGCCACCACGCGGCGTTCTACGACGGCGCCCTGGCGGGGATCGACGGGATCGTGACGCCCGTGGTCAAGCCGGACAGCGAGAGCATCTTCAACCAGTACACCCTCCGCGTGCTGGACGGGCGGCGCGACGCGCTGTCGGAGCACCTCAAGGCGGCGGGCATCGGCTCGGGGGTGTACTACCCGGTGCCGCTGCACCTGCAGGAGTGCTTTGCGTACCTGGGCTACCGCGAGGGTCAGTTCCCGCACGCGGAGCAGGCGTGCCGCGAGGTGCTGTCGCTGCCCGTGTTCCCGGAGCTCACGCAGGCGCAGCTGTCGTACGTGGCGGAGACGATCGGGGCGTTCTTCGGACGATAGGACAAGTGCGAGAGTGCGAAAGTGCGGGAGTGCGAAAGTAACTGCTTTCGCGCCCCGGGCCTTCGTGCGGATGACGTGACTCTCGCACTTTCGCACTTCGTACTTTCGCACTTCGTACTTTCGCACTGCCGTCGATGTTCATCGTCGCGCACGTGGGGGCCCGGGTCTGGGGCGGGGCGGAGCGGGCCGTCGCGCGGCTGCTGAGCGGGCTGCGGCAGCGCGGGCACCGCGTCCTGCTGCTGTGCAACGACGCCGTTGTCGCGGAACCCGCGGCGGCGCTGGGGCTGGACGCGCGCATCCTGCCCCTGGGCGGCGACGTGGCCGTGCACCACGCGGCCCGGCTGGCGCTGGAGCTGCGCCGGCTGCGGCCGGACGTGCTGCTCGTCGGCATGTTCAAGAAGACGTGGCTGGCCGGGCTGGCGGGGCGGATGGCGGGCGTGCCGCGCATCGTCGTCCGCGTGGGGCTGGAGTCGGACGTGCCGCGCAACGGGAAGTACCGCTTCGCCTTTCGCCACCTGGTTGATCACGTCGTCGTCGTGGCGGAGCGGCTGGCGCCGGCGTACGAGGCCCTGCCGGGGTACGGCACGTCGCGCGTGTCCGTCATCCCCAACGCCGTCACGGCGCCCGCGCGGCGGCAGGCGGACGGCGCCCTGCGCGCGTCGCTGGGCATCCGCCCGGACGCGCCCGTCGTGGGCGCCATCGCGCGGCTGGCGACGCAGAAGCGGCTGGACCGGCTGATCGACGCCGTCGCGCGGCTGCCGGAGGCGCACTGCGTCATCACCGGCGAGGGGCCGTGCGAGCACGACCTGCGCGAGCAGGCGGCGAACGCGGGCGTGGCGGAGCGCGTCCACTTCCTGGGCTACCAGCCGGACGTGGGCGACGTGCTGGCGGCCATGGACGTCTTTGCCGTCAGCTCGGAGCAGGAGGGGATGAGCAACGCCATGCTGGAGGCGCTGGCGGCTGGCATCCCCGTCGTCAGCACGCGGGTGAGCGGCACGGAAGAGGCGCTGCGTGCGGATGCGGTCGGCGTCGCGCCCGGCGTGGTGGTGGACTTCGATGCCGCCGCCCTCGCGGACGCCCTCCGCACGGTGCTGGCGGACCGCGCGCTGTGTGCGTCCATGTCCGCCGCGGCACTGCGTCGCGTCGAGGAGTCGTTCTCCTGGCCCGCCGTGCTGGGCGCCTGGGAGCGGGCGCTGTCCGCCCGCTGAATTTTCGAACCGTCGCTGGATTACGAGGAGTGCCCGAGCGCGTGAGTCCGAGAGTGAAGATCCTGATCCGCATCCGAGTGCGAGAGTGCGCCCCCGCGCCACTTTCGCACTTTCGCACTTTCGCACTTTCGCACTCGTAGATGTTCGTCCTCGCGCACAACGCGTCCGGCATCCTGGGTGGCGGGGAGATTGGCACGGCGCTGCTGCTGGCCGGGCTGCAGCGCCGCGGCCACCGCGTGCTCATGCTCTGCCGCGACCGCGAGATCGCCCGCCGCGTGGCGGAATACGGCATCCCCACGGGCGTTCAGCGCGTGGGCGGCGACGCCATGCTGCCCGACGCCTTTCGCCTGGCCGCGCGCATCCGCCGGGAGAAGCCGGACGCCGTTCTCCTCACCACGTTCAAGAAGGTGTTCCTGGCGGGCCTCGCCGCGCGGCTGGCGGAGGCTCCATTCGTCGTGCAGCGCATCGTCCTGCAGGGCGATACGCCGGCCCGCGGCGCGCGCTACCGCCAGGCGCTGCGCCGCTTCGTGGACGTCGTCGCGCTGAACGCGGATGCCATGCGTCCCGCCTTCCTGGTCGGCGATCCGCGGCTGGATCCCGCGAAGGTCGTCACCATCCTGGACGGCGTCCGCGCGCCCGTGCGGACGAAGGAGCCGGGCGCCGTCCGCGCGGAGCTGGGTATCCCCGCGGACGCGTTCGTCATCGGGTGCGTGGCGCGGCTGGCGCGGCAGAAGCGGTTCGATCGGCTGCTGCGCGCGCTGACCGCAGGGAATAGGGAACA
>NZ_DASURI010000654.1:0-3796 GCF_036280135.1 Longimicrobium sp. | reverse complement strand
TTCTTTCTCGAATACCAGGTCGCTGGCTTCGTGCTGCTCGGTGCGGTGGTCCTCGTGATCACCGGCGGTGAGGCGCTGTACGCCGACATGGGGCACTTCGGCCGGCGGCCGATCCGGATGGCGTGGTTCGCCATCGTGCTGCCCGCGCTGCTGCTCAACTACTTCGGGCAGGGCGCGATGCTGATCGGCGACCCGAGCGCCGTCGCGAACCCGTTCTTCCGCATGGTGCCGCAGTGGGCGCTGCTGCCGGTCGTCGTGATCGCGACGGTCGCGGCGGTGATCGCGTCGCAGGCGCTGATCTCGGGCGCGTTCTCCCTCACGCTGCAGGCCGTGCAGCTCGGCTACAGCCCGCGCGTGCAGATCGAGCACACGTCGGCGCGGGCGATGGGACAGATCTACATCCCCCAGGTCAACTGGCTGCTGATGATCTCGTGCATCGGCCTGGTGATCGGCTTTCGCGACAGCAGCCACGTGGCCGCGGCGTACGGCGTGGCCGTGACGCTGACGATGGTGATCACCACGCTGCTGCTGTTCCGGGTGGAGCGCGAGCGGTGGCGGTGGCCGCTGTGGGCGTCGGCGCTGTTCACGACGGTGTTCCTGGCCATCGACCTGGCGTTCTTTGGCGCCAACGTGGTCAAGATCCCGCACGGCGGCTGGTTTCCGCTCGTCGTCGGGGCCGTCATCTTCACGCTGATGTCCACGTGGAAGACGGGCCGTCGCATCCTGGCCGAGCGGCTGAACGCGGGGACGCTGCCCGTGGAGCTGTTCCTGAAGGACGTGGCCGCGCGGCCGCCGCACCGCGTGCCGGGCACGGCCGTGTTCATGTACGGCAACCCCAACGGTACGCCCCCGGCGCTGCTGCACAGCCTGAAGCACTACAAGGTGCTGCACGAGCGCACGGTGTTCCTGGCCGTGACCACGGAGGAGGTGCCGCACCTGCACGACGCCGAGCGGCTGGAGGTGACGGAGCTGGGGCACGGGTTCTACCGCATCGCCATCCGCTTCGGCTTCATGGAGGACCCGGACGTGCCGGCGGCGCTGGCGCGGGTGCAGGTGCCGGGGCTGGACCTGAGCCCCGGGCGCACGAGCTACTTCCTGGGCCGCGAGACGCTCATCCCGTCCAACGAGCGGGGGATGGCCACCTGGCGCGAGAAACTGTTCGCGATCATGTCCCGCAACGCCCGTCCGGCAACGGCGTTCTTTGGCCTGCCGCCCAACCGCGTCGTGGAGCTGGGCGCGCAGATCCGGCTCTGAACGGCAACGGCAACGGCTCTCTCACGCAGAGGGAGCAGAGGCAGCAGTACTGCAACTGCGTGGGCACCACGCGAGGAACCTCGTCTCCGCGCCGAAATGGGGTACTCTGCTGCCTCTGCTCCCTCTGCGTGAGAACGTCGTAAGGCCTTCCCGGGCATGAAGCACGAGGGGCGCGGGGAGAACTCTCCCCGCGCCCTCTGCGCCTCCGCGGCCCTGCGTGAGAAAGCCGTTCGCCGGTCGATCAGTTCCAGGGCTTGAGGACGACCTTGATGCAGCCGTCCTCCTTGTCGCGGAACGTCTTGTACATGTCCGGGCCCTTCTCGATGGGCACCGTGTGCGTGATGATGAACGAGGGGTCGATCTCGCCGGCCTCGATGCGGCGCAGGAGCTCCTCGTGGTACGCCTGCACGTGCGTCTGGCCCGTCTTGATCGTGAGGCCCTTGTTCATCAGCGCGCCCACGGGGATCTTGTCGGCCACGCCCAGGTACACGCCGGGAATGGAGATCGTCCCCGCCGGCCGGCAGCACATGATGGCCTCGCGCAGCACGTGCACCCGGTCGGTCTCCTGCATCAGCATCGTCTTGACCTTGTCGTAGACGGCGTCGATGGAGCCCGTGCCGTGCGCCTCGGCGCCCACGGAGTCGATGCACCGGTCCGGGCCGCGCCCCTTGGTCATCTCCATCAGCGCGTCGTAGACCCCCACCTCCTTGAAGTCGATGGTCTCCGCGCGCCCCGCCGACCGCGCCAGGGCCAGCCGCTCGGGCACCGTGTCGATGGCAATCACCCGCCCGGCGCCCTGCATCCAGCAGCTCTGGATGGTCATCTGCCCCACCGGGCCGCATCCCCACACGGCCACCGTGTCGCCTGGCTGGATCTCGGCGTTCAGCGCGGCCATCCACCCGGTCGGAAAGATGTCGGACAGGAAGAGCACCTTCTCGTCCGGCAGGTCGCTGTCGATGCGCAGGGGGCCCACGTCGGCGTACGGCACGCGAAGGTACTGCGCCTGCCCGCCCGCGAACCCGCCCGTCATGTGCGAGTAGCCAAAGAGCCCGGCCGTGGTGTGGCCGATCATCTTCTTGGGGATCTCCGGGTTGCGGTTGGTGGTCTCGCACACGGAGTAGAAGTTGTTCTGGCAAAACCAGCAGGCGCCGCACGAGATGGTGAAGGGGATCACCACGCGGTCGCCCTTCTTGATGCGCTTGACCGCGGGCCCCACCTCCTCGACGATGCCCATGGGCTCGTGCCCCAGGATGTCGCCGGGCTCCATGAAGGGGTTGAAGCCGTCGTACAGGTGCAGGTCGCTGCCGCAGATGGCCGTGGAGGTGATGCGGATGATGGCGTCCGTGGGATCCACGATGGTGGGATCCGGGACCTCCTCGCACTTGATGCTGGACCTGCCGTGCCACGTCAATGCCTTCATGGTGCCCGTCCTCCCGTCCGCCTGGATTCCGAAAATCCGGCCGCCGCTCCCCGCGAGCGGCGGCCCCCCGTCCCAATCCGGCCCGTCACTCCGCGTAGCGCCGGCTGAGCTGCCGCGCGCAGAGCACGTCCAGCGCCATCACGCCCGCCACGGCGCCCATGGCCAGCAGCACGTTGCGCTTGCGCGGGTTGTCGGGCGTGAGCGCCGTGGCCAGCGTGCCCAGGTCCAGCACGTCGCCCGCCACGCGCCCCCACACCCACCCGGCCGGCCGGCGCTCCGTGAGGATGCCGATGCCCGTGCCGATCTCGCGCACGCCGTAGCCCTGCACGAGCGCCTTGCGCCCCTCCACGCCCAGCCACTCCTCCAGGGCGCGCGGGGCCAGGAGCTCCGCCGCGCCCAGCCCCAGGCTGAACCAGCCCAGGAAGTTGGCCAGCGTCTGCCCGTCGTCCGCGCGGCGCTCCACGGCCAGGTCCCAGCCGGGCGTCCTGGTGCCCGTCCCCAGCATGGGCGCCTGCTCCGGCGAGAAAGCCGCCGTCCGCGGCGGCGCGTCCATCGTGGTGCTCATTGCTCCTCCTGCGTCGGGTGCCTGGCCTGCCGGGCCCCCTGCGGCCCGGCGGAGCGCGTTCCCCTTGCACGCACAGTGCCGTAAACCCCAACAGCCACTGATTTTGCTCACGCAGAGCCGCAGAGGGCGCAGAGTACTTCATCCCGGGACGAAAGTACGCTGCGCCTCCGCGGCTCTGCGTGAGAAATCTTTTTTCAGTGGGGCTTGCAGGCGCCGTCCGCGTGCAGGCGGCGGCGGAACTCGACGGCGACAGAGGGAAGGTGGTCGCGGCGGGCGCGCAGGGTGCGCGTGAGCTCCGCGCCCGTCAGGCGGACATAGGGTTCCGGCATCTGGCCCACGGAGGCCGCGATGGTGCTGTCCGTCAGCACGGAACGCAGGCGGGCGGCGGCGGAGTCCCACGCGGCGGAGGGCAGGGGGCACAGGAAGCGCGCGTCCAGGGGCGCCGCGTCCACCATCAATCCGCCCACGTCCCGGATCTCGCCGTCGAAGCGCACGATCTTGGGGTCCGCGCGCCGCGCCAGGGCGGGGAACAGTCCGCCGTAGCGCACGAAGGCGTA